>JAOUOM010000293.1 GCA_029880385.1 Cyclobacteriaceae bacterium
CGTCGTACTGCCAGTCGCCAACCCGACCGAAACCAACAGCCGCCTGTTTTACATCGATATGTCGGGTTTTGGCTTTGAATTGGGAGGAAGTAGCCTGGCCCAGGTGCTGAACAAAATAGGCACAGCCGTTCCCGATGCCGATCCCCAACTGGTAGCAACCGCATTCCATACCATTCAGCAACTGGTAAATGACCGCCTGCTCTTGGCCGGGCACGACGTATCGGCTGGCGGACTGATTACTACGCTCCTGGAAATGAATTTCCCCAACACAAAGGGTGGAATGGACATTGACCTTGCCCAAATTCCGGAAGACGACATGGTGAAAATTCTATTTTCCGAAAAACCAGCCGTCGTTATTCAGGCCTTGCCGGAAATAGCCGACATCTTACATGCCAACGGCGTGACCTTTTATGAAATAGGCCGGATGAGCGAAAACCGCCATTTGTCCATTAAAAAAGGAAATGCGTCATTCTCATTCGAAATAGTCAGATACCGAGACATCTGGATGCGTAGTTCCTATCTGCTCGACCTGCACCAGACGCAAAATGGGCTGGCCAACCTGAGATACTGGAACTACAAACACCAACCACTTTCCTATACATTTCCTGAAAAATTTGAAGGCACCTATCAATCCTACGGACTTGATCCCAACCGGAAAAATGAAACAGGTGTTCGTGCCGCCATCATTCGGGAAAAAGGTGTAAATGGAGACCGGGAAATGGCCTATGCCCTTTGGCTGGCAGGCTTTGATGTCAAAGACGTACACATGACCGACCTGATTAACGGGCGGGAAGATCTGTCCGACTGCAACCTGATTGTTTTTGTCGGTGGTTTTTCAAATTCTGACGTACTGGGCTCGGCCAAAGGATGGGCCGGATCGTTCAATTTCAACACGGAAGCAAAGGCCGTCCTCGACCGCTTTTACCAACGACAAGACACACTCAGCCTGGGTGTCTGCAACGGTTGCCAGGTCATGATGGAGCTTGAAAAAGTATATCCCGAAATGGAATCCCATCCCAAAATGCACCATAACAGCACGGGTAAATTTGAATCGGCTTTTCTCAATGTAGACATCCTTCCCAACTCCACCGTCATGTTCGGGTCTATGGCCGGCTCAAAACTCGGTATCTGGCTGGCACATGGCGAAGGAAGGTTTGTGCTGCCCGGCAATGAAGAGGATTATTCAATACCGGTAAAATACTCCAACAAGGTATTTCCGGGCAACCCCAACGGTTCCGACTTTTCGGCAGCAGCCGTGGCTTCAAAAGACGGAAGGCATGTGGCCATTATGCCTCATTTGGAACGTACAATCTTTCCCTGGAACTGGGCACATTATGAAGATAAAACGGCCCATGAGGTCAGCCCGTGGATTGAGCCGTTTGTCAATGCCAAAAAGTGGATTGAAGAGCAAAAGGGCTAAACGATACCCCACGATTGGCTGAGGGCATATTTTCACAAAATAATGACCCAGTCTCCCCGGTAACGGTAAGGTCGAAAAAAAAAAGTTCGGTTTTATTTTTTCGACAGAGTAATGATTTTTAAAAATAGTTTCTATTTTTGCCGTCCAATTGGCCTATGGTGTAACTGGCAACACGTCTGATTTTGGTTCAGAAGAGTCTAGGTTCGAGCCCTAGTAGGCCAACAAACACAGAAAATCCCGGCTCCTTTCGGGGCTGGGATTTATCGTTACAAGCCCATGTCAACCGTAAAAATCTTCGCAGGAAAGGGTACATTGAATTTGGCTGAAAAAATTGCCAAAATCTATGACAGCCCGCTGGGTTCCATTACCTCCCAGAAATTTAGTGACGGGGAACTTCATGTCAGCCTGAATGAATCCGTGCGTGGATGTGACGTATTCTTGATCCAGTCTACCAACCCTCCCTCTGACAACCTTTTCGAATTGCTGCTCATGATCGATGCAGCCAAGCGCGCCAGTGCCAAGTACATCACCGTTGTGATCCCCTACTTTGGCTATGCCCGTCAGGACCGGAAAGACAAACCCAGGGTTTCGATTGGCGCCAAACTAATGGCCAACCTGCTCACCGCTGCCGGTGCACACCGGTTGATGACCATGGATCTGCACGCTGGCCAAATCCAGGGCTTCTTTGACCTTCCAGTCGATCACCTCGACGGTACGGCCATCTTTGTCCCCTACCTCCGCAACCTCAACCTGCCCGAACTGGTCTTTGCAGCACCGGATGTCGGAGGAAGTGCCCGGGCCCGTACCTACGCCAAGTTTTTTGAGGCCGAGATGGTCATTTGCGACAAACACAGAAAAAGGGCCAACGAAATTGCTTCCATGCAGGTCATTGGCGATGTAAAAGACAAAAACGTGGTTTTGGTCGACGATATGATCGATACAGCCGGCACCATTAGCAAAGCTGCCGCCATCATCATGGAAAAAGGTGCCTTGTCCGTTCGTGCCGTTTGTACCCATGGGGTCCTGTCGGGCAAAGCCTATGAAAATATTGAAAGTTCGGTCCTCGAAGAAGTACTCATTGCCGATACAATCCCCGTGCGACACGAAAGCTCCAAAATCAAGGTATTGACCGTGGCTGACCTTTTTGCCAAAGGCATCCGAAGGATTCACAGTCACGAATCCATCAGTGAACTATTCATTTAATACCGGATATTGCCAAAAACGCATATTTAACTACTAACAAAAATAAATTATGAAAACTGTTGAGATTATAGGGTATAACAGAGCAAATCTCGGCAAAGCTGAAACACGTCAGCTTAGGGCCGAAAGCAATGTACCCTGCGTATTGTATGGTGGAAAAGAACAAGTGCATTTCTATTCGCCCATGATCCTTTTCAGGGATGTGGTATACACACCCGAAGCCCGTTTCGTAGACCTGAACATCGAAGGGGAACACCGAAGGGCCATCCTCCAGGATGTCCAGTTCCACCCCGTAAGCGAAACCCTGCTACATGCAGATTTCCTCGAACTTTTCGATAACAAGCCGGTCAAAATGAAAATTCCGATCCGTACCGTTGGCAAAGCCCCCGGTGTGCAGCAGGGTGGTAAACTGATCATGAAGCTTACCCATCTGTCCGTAAAGGCCCTTCCCAATGACATGCCGGACTTTATCGACCTGGACATCAGCTCGCTGGCCCTGGGCAAAACGGTCAAAGTAAAAGCCATTGAAGCCAAAAACTTCGAAATCCTGACCAGCCCGCTGGTATCCATTGCATCGGTAGAAGTACCAAGAGCAATGCGTGGAAAAACCACGGAAAGCGAAGAAGAAGGCAAAAAATAAAGAACACCTTCGTTCTTGTCTCCAAAATCCTGACCGGGCAACCTGTCAGGATTTTTTTATTTGCGCTCCCCTTCTTTGTCAGGAGCGGTAGCGGATGCCCCCAGTCTCCTGCTGTCCTGCTGTCCGCACAAGGCCCGGGCACTACCCACCATCAGGGCTAGCAAGCCATTGATTTCGCCCTTTACCGGCAGACAACCAGCCCAAAATAAAACACCTCACCTATGGGCTCACCTCCTGCTTCCCAGCCCCGGGCGTGGGGAGCACGGGGGCCTGCGGGGAGCACGGGTAACCCCGTGGCCTTTGTGCCAGTACCTGCCGCTCCCAATCCTCTTCTGTTTCCTATTCAGAAAACCTGAGCCAGTCAAGGTAAAACATACCCTCCCTGATACGGCTGTCCGGGTGGGTCATCACCACATACAGATCGCTCACCTGTGCGGGAAGGTTGGTCAGGTCTGCACGTACATTTACCCACACCAGGTCACTACCCGTATTGGGCACAGGGATCGCACCAATCAATGGCCCCGTCGCACTGCCCGATCGCAATTCCAGCAACCCGCCGGAGCGAACGGAAGATACCCGGGCCTCTACCTGATGGAGGCCGGACAAATCGATGGCACTGAACTTCACGTGAGCCGGGTTGTCAAGCGGGACAATACGCATGTAGTTCGTGGACGATGGCCGGTTTTTCCCCATCTGATACACGGCATCACAGTCTTCGGCCTCCAGCTGCAATGGACGGAGGATGAGCTTTTCGGTGACCGTAAGCGGAGGAATGGGTGACTTGCCCCGATCGGTATACGAAGCTTCCAACACATAAAGTCCGCCGGTCGTCTGATCGACGGGGTATTGGCCCGTGAGGGGCAGGGATTGGCCGGGCCCATCCGTCAGTGACAGAATGTACGCAACCATCTGCCGGGCCTCTTCCGGTGTGATCTGCGGGTGAGCAGCCATGGCATGCTCTCCCCAATTGCCTCCCCCACCCTGTATGACCTTATCGGCCAGGG
>JAOUOM010000294.1 GCA_029880385.1 Cyclobacteriaceae bacterium
TGCCATACATGGCACTATCAATTAGCAGCAACGAGTTTGTCACGTCTCCGGATGCGTATAACCGATAGGCCCGTTCGTAGAGTTTCCGGTACTGTTCGTTAATCGCTTTGTTTTCTTCCCGGTAGTCAGGATTATTTACCAGTTTGGCGTACACGCTTTCCTTGTACCGGTCAATGAGGAGGTTTGCAAACGTTATGGATTGGAGACTATCAATTTCTTTGGTCAACAGGAAGAGCTGATATAAAACTTCCGGCTCGTAGGCAGAACCTGGAAAGCGATTGATTAAGGATGTAAAGCTTTGGATTGCATTTTCTTTTTCCTCCAGTTTAAAATTGTAAAGGTTGCCAAGATGGTAGTAGGCCTGCTCTATTTCTGACAAGAGGTTGTCTTTTGCTTCCTGTGTTAGCGGAAGTGTGGCGAGCAATCTGGTTTTTTCATTTTCCCGGTTGAATTCTTCTTCCGGCTGGTTTTTCAGGGGTTCACGGTCGGTCACGGTTGCAGGCTGGGTCATGGCTTTCTGAGCGAGTGGCGAAGCATTCATAATACCCGATTTTTGACTTCTTCGCCAGTTATCCTCCAGCGTTCGGGATCCCCATTTGCGTTTAAATTCGGATAGGCCTTTGCTAATTTCTGCCGTATTATAAAAATACCAGGTTCCCGTGGTGTTTTCGTGGATGGTAGGGAGAGATTCATTGTTCAGTTCGGACCCAGAAGACACGAAGGCTGACCTTCGTCTTTCTTTTTTTTCTTTTTCTTTTCTTTCCTTGTCGCTGGCTTCCATCTGGTCAAGGTTTTCTTCCAGAAACCGGTCAAGTTCATCCGGAGGTAGATTAGCCAAAACGAGGAGGCTGTCATTGAGCTTTATGGCCTTGAAATACGTGACAAATTCTGACAATACTTCCTGCCTGACTTTGATTTTTGCATAACGTTTGTCATCCTGTGGCAAACTGCTGACGGTACTATCGTAATAATTTTTTGCCAGTTCAAAATCTTTTATGTTTTCATAATAAATCTGGGCAAGTTTTAAATAGGCGTATGATTTTTGGGTTTTGTTGGTAGTACTTGCACTTACGGATTTTTTATAATTGTCGATGGCATCCGCTAAACGGTCACGCTTGAGGTCAAAATCGCCCATTTCGTAGTAGATACGATCCTTATATTCTGTGTTTTTTGGGTCATTAAGTAGTTTTTTGAAATACTTATCAACTTTTTTCACACTGCTGTTTTTTGTTAGCTGGGTGACTTGCGCCATGTTGAGGCGTGTATAAAATGACAGTTCGTAAGTATTGCTTTTTTTAAGGGCTTCCTGGTAATAGGAATATGCATTGGCATCAAAGCCAAGTTTTTGGTAGACCTGGCCTATAATAAAATCAATGCGTGCTTTTTCACTTCCCCTGACCATTAGCCCTTCTGCTTTGGTCAGGTTTTGGACCATTTGGTTATAATCTTCCCTTTTTTGAAAATAGTAAGCCCGGTTTAGGTAGAGCGAACGCAGGTTTTCATTGGAAAGGGGAAGTTTGGCGAGGTAGTCTGATACGGCCACTGCATTTTTGTATTCTTTAGCTTCCGTAAACGTCCGGAGAAGTTCTACCAATGCCCGGTGCTGGTCATTTTTATTATCCCCGTTTGTATTTACCCATTTATAGGTTTCAATTGCTTCGGGAAATTCACTGCCGTACATACGGGCCTTTCCTACCATGATATAGGCATTGTCGCGCCATCGTGAGTCCGGATGTCTTTGGATGGCAATGGAGGCTTTTTCGATACAATCTTCGAGTGGTTGCTGCAATGATTGGGACGTAGTTGTGTCGTATTGTGGGTAGATTGGGAGAACCTCAGTATAGTTCCACAGGTAATTGTCGGCGATATTTTTTTCAATTTCCCTAATCCTTTCTTTGGCAATCCAATATCCATTGTAATGGGCCGTTAGGTTGTGGTAGCTCGATTTTATGGGGCTCACCTGGGCGAATAGTACAGTTGACAGGAAAAGAAATAAGGTGCTAAGGAAAGTTTTCAACCTGATGGAATATGTTTGTAGTAAATCAACGCCCAGAAGCATCATATCTTACAAAGATAAAATAATGGTGTTGAATATATTTACAGTTTGAAAACACAATACGTTGAGCCAAAAGAGAACATTGTCGGGCTGGTTGACTAACCGGTATTTATTGATCATTCGTAATGAGGAGAATTTTGCTGAGAAAAAAACGCTCAGTTTTAATTACGCCAGGGTGCTCCTTGTATTTATGGGCTTTTTCCTGCTGATTCTTGCATTTTCAATATATGTCGTCACGTCGATCCTGGAGCAATGGCTTGACCCTCGACATGCAGAAATGGTCGCCAATCGCCAAATAATTGAATTGAGTATGCGTATTGACACGCTGGACAGGGAGGTAAAGGCAAAAGATGACTATATCCGTAACATCAAACTGATTTTTGAGGGGAAAGACCAGGCGTATGCAGAATTAAATCCCATTGGGGACGGAACACCTACCTTAAATGAGGAGTCAATCAATTTAAAAGATATTACACCCATTGATTCCCAGTTCCGGGCAAAATATGAGAAGGGGGATTTGGGTTTAATTACGATCGGCCTGGAGGAGAGCAGTGAAGAGTTGAGGGAAATGTATTTGTTTATGCCTGTAGAAGGAATAGTTTCTAATTCGTTTAACCCCAAAGAAGATCATTTCGGGCTGGATCTAGTAGCCAAGGAAAACGAACCGGTTAAAGCAGTGGCTGACGGAGTGGTTATTTTTTCGTCGTGGACACTGGATGGGGGGTATGTGATGGGAATACAACATAGGGGCAATCTGTTTTCGGTATACAAACACAATTCGGAATTATTAAAAAACGTTGGTAATTTTGTAGCCGGGGGAGAAATTGTAGCCATAATTGGCAATACCGGGGAACTTACCTCAGGGCCGCATTTGCATTTTGAGCTTTGGCATAAGGGGAATCCCGTAAATCCAGAAGGATATATACCGTTTTAATCGTATAAAAACATTGAGTAATGCTTAGTAAAAAGGAACAGAAGGAAGTAGAAGAGCTTAGCAATTCCAGTAATATTATTGGAAAAGGCACGATTCTCGAAGGAAATCTTGAGACATTCGGTAATATCCGGATTGAAGGAAAAGTCGTTGGAAATATCAAAACGAAATCCAAAGCTGCATTTGGCCATTCATCACAGGTAGAAGGTAGTGTATTGGCGCAAAATGCAGAAGTAGCCGGTCACATTACCGGGACTGTCGAAATTTCAGAATTATTGGTACTGAAACCTACTGCTGTTATCGAAGGGGATATTATCACCAATAAAATAATTGTGGAATCAGGGGCAGTATTTAATGGAAGTTGTAAAATGGGTGTGAAGACCCGGGAAATACAAATTGGCACTACCGAAGAGCAAACCCCCCTCCTCAAGGCACAGTCCTGAGACAAAACCGGGTGATTATCTGAAATTCAGCGGGCTGGCTTTTGAGCTGGTAGCGTTTATTCTGATTATGGTCTGGGGAGGGTATAAACTGGATACACTTACTGATACTGAGATACCCTGGTTTACTATTTTAGGTGTATTGATCGCTGTACCCGGTTCTATTTATTATCTTTTATTACGTGTAAAATGAAAAAATACATCCTTATGTCCCTTGGGCTTACTGTTCTTTATTTGATCCTCAACTTTACGGATCAGTGGCTGCCCTGGAGCTTTCATCCGTATTTCATAGGGGTTGTGATCTTCTTTTTTATTCAGTCGCTTGGGATTTCCTGGATACTGTCCGTAGCCGAAAAAGATAAAGAACGATTTCCTCTCTTGGCTTTGGGTTCGGTTGTTTTGAGGTTTGTAACCGGTGTGTTATTGCTGGTCGTATTCTTTATAATCGGACTTGTAAACCCCGAAGTACTCGTCATACAGTTTATGATTGTCTATTTGTCCTATATGATATTTGAATTAACTATCGTATTGGCTAACTTGCGGCGAAATTGAGGCGTGAATAACTAGTCATGAGCAAACAATCTTCTGTCCACTTAAGTAAAATCCTGAAAATCAATATATTATTTTCCTTGTTTCTGGTGTTTATGACCGGAAAGGTATTGGCTGCTGACGGAGGGGCTGAAACCTTTAATCCTGGGGAAATGATCAACCATCACATTAAGGATTCCCATGTATGGGAGATATGGCATGGCATGAGCGTTTATTTGCCGGTTATGGTGTACTCTGAAGAAAATGGGTTGGATGTATTTTCATCCGCACGT
>JAOUOM010000295.1 GCA_029880385.1 Cyclobacteriaceae bacterium
TTGGGATAAAATTCCGTTTCCGTTCCCTCACGTTCGTCAAAATAGTATGGGGTTTCGATCCTCGGCTTTCCATTGGGATAATAGGCTTTGTACCAGCCGTGGTAATCTCCCATTTTGAAGTCAATGTCTTCCTGGATATTCCCGTTTTTGTGGTAGTAAATAGTTTTTCCATCGAAATATCCGTTTTTGTACTGCTGTGTACAGCTTACATTGCCATTGTCAAAATACGCCTTTAGCTCAAAGTCTTTCTTGCCTAAGGTAAAGATCGTATCGGAGTACGTACCATTGGGTTTGGCATACAAATAGCCAATATGGCCGGCATCCTTGCGGTATAATTTGATCATTTGGAGATTTCCATCTGCGTCATAATACGTACAGGGGCCATTCCGCTCATCTTCGTCGTAGACACAGGTAGTTTCGGTTTTGCCATTTTCATGAAAATAGGTACTGGTTCCTTGCAGGTTGCCGCCTTTATAGTTCCTGTCAGAATCCTTGACCCCATTTTCAAAATAGCGTGTCCACAATCCGCTGGCCAGGCCATTGACATAGTGGCCTTTCAGGATTGCCTTGCCATCGGGCCCATTGTATTCATACGGGCCATGGTATTCACCATTTTTTACACTCAACACGGTTTCTTTTTTACCGGAAGGGTAATAATTTACCTGGTCTGTAATGCTTAAGCCGCAAATAAGGTCACTTTCATAGCGTTTTTTTCCACCGGGATACAGGTAGGTATTTTTGCCTGTTCCGTTTTTCAATGTCCGTTGGTTAAAGACAGCCCCGGTGGTATCGTATTGGAAAACGCCAGTATACATGCCGTTTTTGTATTGGTACACCTGAAAGAGCCGTCCATCGGTGGCGTATTCCTTTGACAACCCGTCTGCCAGGTTGTTTTTGAAATAGGTAGACTCGTAGAGTGTGCCATCAATAAAATAAGTTTGCCAGATTTGTTCGGCCTGGCCATCGATATACCAGCCCTCGTTGGCTACGGTGCCATTTAGGTGATAGGCGCGGTAGTATCCATCTAACTGTCCGTTTTGATAGTTGCAGTGGATCAATAGGGGACCGGCTTCACTGTATTCCTTAAACTCCCCGTCCCATTCATTTTGAACCATATTTCCTTCGCGATGCAGCTGACCGGAAGGGTAGTATCGTTTCACCGGCCCGCTTAATTTGCCGGCAGTCAGTTGACCAGACTCTCTCAATTCACCGGTGGGGTAATAGCTTTTGAAGGCCATATTGCCGGATGGATTGGCTTCCTGCGCGAGGATTGTGCCCTTTTTATCGAAAAAAACATATTCCACCAACGTATCGGCACGATAGATATAGCGGGAATTACGTATGCCATCTTCGTCGAAAAATTCTGATGGCCCTTCCAATTCCCCGTTATTCCCATACTCTTCAGTCATTTGTCGGGTGCCATCGGCAAAGAAATATGCCCATATACCGACACGGTTGCCATCCTCAAAAGAGCCTTCGTATTTTTTGGTGCCATTGTCATAATACCCCACCCAGTTGCCTACCATCAGATCATCGGCGTATTCGCCGGTTTCCTCCAGTTGGCCATTGGTATAGTAACTGGTATAGGTTCCGTTCACTGTGCCGGCATCATACAGGTAGGTATTTTTGATTTTTCCGTTGCGGAAATACGTAACGTACGTCCCATCCAATTTCCCATCCGTTAATTGATAGTCTGATTGCAGTTCACCGGTTTCGAAATAGTAATGACCGGTACCTGTTTTTTCACCTTTGGTATAGGGAAATTGTTCTTTCAACGTACCGCAGGCATAGTAGTAGTCAAGATAACCGTCCACGGTATCCTGCCGGTAGCGCAGCAGGTTGGACAATGTGCCATCTTCGAAATAATATTCCATTGGTTTATGGATGGAGCCGTCTTCTTCGTAATATTCCACCTGGCTGGTGATCCCATTTGCATAATAATAGGTCCAGGTTCCCACTTTCCTGCCTTGCTGGTTGTACCTGCCTTCGGCACTCTTTTCACTATTGTCATGAAAAAACACCCACGGTCCAATCCTTGTGTCATTGTCGAGCAGGTTGCCGATGGCACTGAGGGCATTGTTGTCGTAAAACCAGTGTGTATAGGTGTCTGTTGTTCCCTGGAGGGTAGCGACATTGGATTCGCGGTTGAGTTTCAGTGACTTGTTTGCCAGGTCAATCCACCGGCTTTTTTCGGTCGTGTGCTTTTCAAGCCAGGCATTTACGTCATCATTGCCTACCGAGTACAGGATAAAATACAAAAAAGCTACCTGAAGGTTTTCTTTTCTCATGCCAGTGAACATCGGCATATAAAACTTCATCCAGAAATCGTCACTGTCCGGATTGTACCTCCATTTGTCAAAGAGCAATTCTCCCTGCTTTATGATGGATGCGCGAAAGTCAACTTGCTGGACAAATGCATCATTTAATGCTGCTTTGCTACGGATCAGGTCATCATAATAGGAAAAATCCTGATTGGTGCCCACAGGTGTGATGATCCCCTCAGACCGATCGGCGGTGTTTACCAGATTTTCAAGTGTTACCAATACCTTGTTGTTGCCCGGGTTGATGGCCAGGTAGGTAAAATAACTTAGAATTGCCTTTGTCCGGTAACCAGACAGCAGCATGGTGGTGCCCAGCATCAAATGGCTGTTGGAATGATAGGGGTTTATGGACAATGCCCGCTGGAAATACGTAACGGCTTCTTCATATTCCTTCATCCGGTAATGCGCAAGTCCGCGGTTATAAATAAGGGTGGGATTGTACGGGAACAGCCGGAGCCCCTGCTCATAGATATCCGCTCCTTTCTCCACTTCGCCCGCTGCCAGAAAACTATTGCCAAGTTCAATGTAAAACTGCACCCGTATGTCGTTCCATTTGTCCAGATTACCGGCTCCGACCTGGTAGGCTTTTTCATAATCGCCAATGGCCGTATAGGTCACGATCAGCTCTTTCTGCGCACGGTAGTAATTGCTGTCACTTTCCTGGATAGACAACAGCCCTTCGATGGCATCATCGTACAATTTGTCTTCGATTTTTTGAGAATGGGCCTCGAGTATTTTTTCCGAAAAAATGAGTGGGATGGTGTCCTGTCCATAAGGAAAGCCCAGAATAAAAAGTAACGATTTTAGCATAGGTATCTATTCTGTTTATTGCACTAATAGAATAATAAATTTTAAATTATTTGGCATTCATCCGGAATTTTATGTGAATGAAATGAAATAAATACGGATAATTCGCTCAGAAAGTGTTGGTTATACTTGTTTGGCAGGGGGGACTGTCCGGAAAACCCCGTAGCACCTAATGCCCTACAATGATAAAAGAGGCCCAGAAATACGGGGCATGGAACGTTTCGGACTGGAGTAAGGCTAGTTTGGCCTGGCGTAGTGAGCTGCCATAACTGTCTGGAGATTGGATAAATAGGTGATGCCGATAGAATTCGATCATTAACTGTGAGGTGGACGTATCCGATACCGGCCACAGGGAAACCAGCAGGTTATTGGCACCTGCATACAGTAATGCGCGCGACAACCCGAGGATGCCTTCGCCCTTTTCCAGTTTGCCAAGCCCGGTTTCGCAGGCAGAAAGTGCGATAAGGTCGGCCTGTACGGACAGGTTGTAGATATCACCGGATAGCAATTGACCATCTTCGGCTGGTGACGGCTGCAGGTAGATACGTGACCATTCGGGCGACGATTCGTTGACTACTCCATGCGTGGCCAGGTGGATGTAACGAAATGTCCTCAAATCCTGTGTTTTAATCCATTCTTCGCTGGCTTGTCCGTTTATAAACGGGCTGGCCTGCGCATGGGCCGATACAAACAAACGGCTGATCTCACGTACTTCTTTGGCTGTAGCGGGCAGGGAAGGAAGGGAGGTTCCGTCAAAATGGATGGGGGCCATGAGCAGGATGTCGCGCTGGATGTCGGGGATAGTGCGATTGATCCGGTCCAGGTAGAGGCTGGATGAATAATCATAGGATACGGAAAAGTCCTCAATCAGGTATTTGCCGGTATTGGGGTTGATGAGTGCCTCAAAGGGCAATGTGTTAAATACCCCATCCGGCATCAATATAAGCGAATGTATGCCCGACGGTACAGTTGGGACAAGCAGACTGTATAATTCAGTCGCATGTCGGGTCAGGGCTGTGCCTATCTGAAAACGAATGGCATTTCGCATGGCCGTCACCAGCCGCGATGCCTTGTCCGACAAGTCGAAAGGTTCCATCCGGAATCCGGCAGCGGTAACC
>JAOUOM010000296.1 GCA_029880385.1 Cyclobacteriaceae bacterium
TTTGAGCCGGTAAAATTGCCAGGTGTATTCAGCAGGTGGTGAAAACACCGAGCTTCGCCCAGGGTTTGCAGCACCTGATCGCCGGAAGTCACCGCACGGCTGTCGCACCAGATAATGGAAGGGCGTACGATTTCCTGATCTTTATCGACCAGTACGAGCCCGTGCATCTGGTAGCTTATGCCGATACCGGCAATGGCATCCCGGACGGCAGCCGGACGATCCTGCAACAGCCGACGTGTGGCATGTACCACGTTTTCCCACCAAACAGCGGGATCCTGCTCGGCCCACCCGGGCTGTGCACTGTAAATATCCATTTCCTGGTCCGGATAATGAACCACCTGAACGGGCAAGCGTGTATGTCCATCCACCAGTGCCGCCTTGATGGACGAGCTCCCTATGTCATATCCTATGTAATACAAATGTGCCGTATTTAGTCTTCAAAAAAAGGCAGAAACTTTCTATCTGCTGTCCGTTTCTGCGGATGCCAAAATAAGGAAATTCGTACGAAAGAATTTTACCGTTAAAAGAATAACGACCGAAAGCTGTTTATTTGGTTCGCTCGATGGTAAACTGCACCAATTGGCCCAATGAATCCCGGTAGGATGAGGGTGGAAATCCGCTAAGTATGTCAATGGCCTCCTGGTGAAATCGGTTCATGGCATCGGTAGCGTATTCGATCCCGCCGGACTTCCGCACAAATTCGATCACTTCCTGTACGTTTTTAGGTTTTTCGGCACTGTTACGAATGAGTCCCTTGATCCGGCTTTTTTCACTCGACGAGCATTTTGAGAGGGCATAAATCAGGGGCAGGGTCATCTTTTTTTCCTTGATATCAATGCCGGTTGGTTTGCCGATTTCATAGGTACCAAAATCAAACAGGTCGTCTTTGATCTGAAAGGCCAACCCTACCTTTAGCCCAAACTCCCCCATCTTGTCTACCTGGTCTGCACTGGCACCAGACGAAGCGGCACCTACCTGACAACAGGACATGATCAGGCTGGCCGTCTTTTGGCGGATAATGTCGTAGTACACGTCTTCGGTGATGTCGAGCTTACGGGCTTTTTCCATCTGGAGCAATTCCCCCTCACTCATTTCACGGACGGCATTGGAAACGATTTTCAGCAACTGAAAATCATCATTGTCCAGCGACAAAAGCAGGCCTCTTGACAACAGGAAATCCCCGACCAAAACGGCAATCTTGTTTTTCCACAAGGCATTCACCGAAAAGAACCCCCTGCGGTAATGCGCATCGTCCACTACGTCATCATGCACCAGCGTGGCAGTGTGCAGCAATTCGATAAGGGAAGCCCCCCGGTAGGTAGACTCCTGAATACCGCCGGTCACGCCTGCACTTAAAAAAACAAATAACGGCCGCATTTGCTTGCCTTTTCTCCTCACAATATAACTGGTGATTTTGTCAAGGAGCATGACATTGCTGCGCATGGACTTACGGAATTTTTTTTCAAAATCCTCCATTTCCCTTGCCACCGGGCTTTGTATTTCCTGTAGTGTCAACTGCATAGTTATGAAGCTGCAATTATAACAGAGTTTATCGTAGCTAAAAAGCCCTGGCTTTGCTAATCCTCGCACCCTGCTTACATTTGGTCAAAAATTGACACCTGCCACACGTAATTTCTGAGATGCAAAAAATCCCATATCACTTATTGGATGTTTTTACCGACTGTCGGTTTGGCGGCAATCCCCTCGCGATATTCCCCGATGCCAGCCAGGTGCCCCCTGACATGATGCCGCAAATCGCACGTGAACTCAACCTGTCCGAAACGGTCTTCCTCTTTCCTCCCGATAGTGAGGGGGCCATACCGATGCGCATCTTTACGCCGGCTTCCGAGCTGCCAACAGCCGGACATCCGACCATCGGCACGGCCTATTACCTGGCCAGCCAGCTGACACATCCGCCAAAAGACGGGTATGTGGATTTTTGGTTGCAGCAAAAAGTAGGGAAAATACGCTCCCGGGCCTATTTTGAAGACGGGAAACCCACCCACACCACCATGCAGCAACTTCTTCCCGAATTTGGGAAAATATATGAAAACCGGGATGATTTTGCCCATCTGCTGGGTCTCGCGCCAGCCGATCTGGCACCCACGCCCATCCAGGTAATATCGTGCGGAGTACCTTTTGTATTCGTCCCGGTCAAAACCCTGGCAGCTGTCGCCAGGATCCGCTTTCAGCTCCATCACTGGGAGCAGGTAAAAGAGAGCCTGTCTCAGGCATTTGTCTATGCCTTTACCTTGGAGGCAGAGCGAAAGGGATCGGATGTACACGGACGAATGTTTGCCCCGGAAGCCGGCATATCAGAAGACCCGGCCACCGGGTCGGCCAATGGGCCCCTGGGGTGCTACCTGACCCGCTATGGCCTCAAAACAGGCAAACTGGTAAGCGAGCAGGGTTTTGAAATGGGCCGTCCAAGCCTGATCGGGATCGAGATTGAAAAAAGCGAATCCGGCGCGATCCGTCGTGTAGTCATCAGCGGCCAAAGTGTGGATGTGGGAACGGGCTTGTTTTTTATGGATTAGTCAGTCGTGTTTACCTCCTTGAGCCCTTTTTTGTTAACTTCGCCACGCATTTAACCTCTTAAATGAAGAAGCATAAAATCCGATATTCTGAAATTATACCGCGTACACGACAGTGGCCGATTGTAAACCTTTCAAAAAACAGAAAAAAATTCATTCAGGAAGTCACCGAAGAGTCCTTCCATAACCTCATCACCCATTCACGAAGCCGGTCACTCCGCGAGGAACTCGAAATGACCGTATACCGTGAAAAACTTCGTATTCGTGCCAACTCCTGGCGCGTCGACCCTCAGGACGACAAGGAATATTGGGGAAACGTACAGCACCGGCTGGTGGAAATCCAAAACCATGAAAATGCCGAAGAAATTGAAAAAGAAATCCTGAAAGACATCATTTCACGCTATGCAAATGAGATTTCGGGCAATTTCAAAAATTCATCCTACCGGTTTGCTCGTGCCTTTATCACTTTCGGTTTTGCCCGTCTGCTCAATGCCACCCGGGTCAAGGGGTTTGCCTCGCTCTTTAGCCGTCAGCTGGATTTGGACGACAAAATCCACATCGTAGGCGAGACCGAACACATCCGGTCACTTGCACGCCATGGCACAGTCGTAATGGTGCCCACACACTTCAGCAACCTTGACTCCATCCTCATTGGATGGGTGATCCAGTTTCTCGGCCTGCCTGCCTTTATTTACGGTGCCGGGCTCAACCTTTTCAATATCAAGCTGATCGCCTATTTCATGAACAGCCTGGGTGCCTACAAAGTAGACCGCCGCAAGAAAAACCCCGTATACCTCGAAACACTCAAGACCTACTCGAGCCTGGCCCTTCGCTGGGGCTGCCATAGTTTGTTCTTCCCGGGCGGTACACGTTCCCGTTCCGGTGAAATCGAAAAAGCCCTCAAACTGGGATTATTGGGCACCACCATCGAGGCACAACGCATCCAGTACCAGCAGGAAGGTGACAAGGCACGCAAAATTTTCATTGTACCGGTTGTCCTCAACTACCAGTTTACCCTTGAAGCCCCTTCGCTGATCAATGAACACCTCAAAATCAAAGGACAGGAACGTTATTATCAGGAATCGGATGAATTTTCCACGTCGTATAAGATTGCTACTTTCCTGCTTAAATTTTTCACCAAGGGTTCAGATATTTCCGTCTCCATTGGCCGTGGCATGGACATCCTGGGCAACTACGTGGACATGGACGGAAACAGCCTCGATAAAAACGGAAATACCATCCAGACAATCGACTATTTTGTCACCAACGACAAGATAACCGTCGACACTCAACGGGAACAAACCTACGTGCGCATTTTGTCCAAACGGATTGTCGAAGAATTCCACATCCACAACCGCGTATTTGCCAGTCACCTGGTTGCCTTTACGGCCTTCAAAATGCTCGAAAGAAAAAACACAAAACTTGACCTCTACTCGATCCTTCGCCTTCCCGACGAAGACCTGGAACTGGATTATGAGGAATTCAAAATCCAGTTCAAGAAACTTCGCAAAAAGCTGGTGAAAATGGAGAAAAAGGGAAAAGTAGGCCTCGCCGAACATATGAAAGGCAAAGCCGAAAGCGCCATCAAACTGGGGCTTGACAATGTAGGCATGTACCATGCCCAGCGACCTCTCGTAAGGAAAAACGATAAAATCGTGATCCAAAACACGAATACACTTTATTATTACCACAACAGGATGAA
>JAOUOM010000297.1 GCA_029880385.1 Cyclobacteriaceae bacterium
CAGAAGGGCCATCCTTGAATAGCTCCCGCCGGAACATGCACGTGCAGGTCATACTGCTCAAATACCTGATAGGGTATATCCAGTTCGCCTGCGTTGGATTTCAGATAGGACAAAGCCGTAATGGCGGATTCTTTCATCACATCCCCCAACTGGCCCGAAAGTGTCAGTTTTCCCTTTCCCCGGCTCAGGCTTGACTCAATAAACAAAATATCACCCCCCGATGGGGTCCAGGCAAGTCCTGTGGCAATACCGGGCAGTTCATTACTCTCGTATGTTTCTTTGTCAAAAATTTCTGGGCCCAGGATTTGGCGAACGGCATCTTCGGTGATCTTTGGATCATATTCATCTTCCATGGCAATTGATTTTGCAACGAAACGAATTACGGATGCCAGTTTTCGCTCCAGGCTCCTGACGCCGGATTCCCGTGTATAATCATTGACAATCTTCTGGATGGCCTTATTGTCAAATTTGATCTGGGAGGCTTTTACACCATGTTCATCGCGCTGCTTTGGGATGAGGTGTTTTTTTGCGATCTCCACTTTCTCCTCCAGCGTATATCCGGTAATGTCAATGATTTCCATGCGGTCGCGTAGTGCAGGCTGGATAGTCTCCATGGAATTAGCCGTGGCGATAAACAGGACTTTTGAAAGGTCATAATCCACCTCCAGGTAATTATCGCGAAAGGAGTTGTTTTGTTCCGGATCCAGTACTTCGAGCAAGGCACTGGATGGATCTCCACGCAGATCCCGGTTGATCTTGTCGATTTCATCCAAAATAAACACGGGATTGGAAGTGCCCGACCGGTTAATATTCTGTATCACCTTGCCCGGCATGGATCCAATATACGTCTTGCGATGCCCCCGGATTTCAGCCTCGTCATGCACACCGCCCAATGACATCCGGATGTACTTGCGGCCCAGGGCCTCGGCAATGGATTTTCCCAGTGAGGTTTTTCCCACACCGGGAGGGCCATACAGGCAAAGAATGGGCCCTTTGAGGTCATTTTTCAGCTTACGCACTGCCAGGTATTCGAGTATCCTGTCTTTTACTTTGTCCAGTCCGTAATGATCCCGATCCAATATTTTCTTTGCATTTTTCAGATCAAAATTGTCTTCACTGTACTCTCCCCAAGGCAGGTCTGTCAACAGTTCGACATAATTCATGGAGACGGGAAATTCTGCCGATGCGGGGTTCATTCGGAGAATTTTGTCGAGCTCTTTATTGAAATGCTTGAATACCTCTTCGGGCCATTTTTTCAGAAGCCCTTTTTGTCGCAGAACTTCAATTTCCCGTTCGGGACCCTCCTGGCCCAATTCATTTTGCAACACTTTCATTTGCTGGCGCAAATAGTAGTCGCGTTGTTGCTGGTCAATGTCCGTATGGACTTTGTTTTGGATTTCCTGTTTCAATTCCAGCATCTGAATGTCCTTCAACATCATTTGAAGAAGTTTTTCAGCTCGTTCCCTGGGGTCATTGACTTCCAGGAGCTTCTGCTTTTCGCCTACCTCTGCATTCACATTTGATGACAGGAAATGCGTAAGGAACGAATAACTTTCAATGTTTTCCAGTGCGATCTGAGCCTCCTTGGGGATTTCGGGGTTGAGGTTCATGATTTTATAGGCCGCATCTTTGAGTGACTGGATCAACGCCTGCATTTCCCTGTCTTCCAGCTCCAGTACATTGTCTTCCAGCAACCTGAAACGGGCCATCATAAACGGATCTTCTTTGGTGATTTCGTCCCACTCAAACCGTCGCTGGCCCTGGATGATAATGGTCGTATTCCCATCGGGGAGGACAATCATCTTTAAGATTTTGGCCACTGTGCCCACATGGTACAAGTCTTCTTTACTGGGGTCTTCGATCCTGAAATTTTTTTGCGCCACGACCCCTATAATTTTATCCCCTTTATAGGTTTTTTTGACCAGTTTGACCGATTTGTCCCTGCCAACCGTGATGGGGATCACTACCCCCGGAAACAATACGGTATTACGAACCGGAAGAATGGGTAGTTCTTTGGGAAGGTTTTTTTCATTTAAATCTGATCCATCCCCCGTAGCAACCAGTTGGATGATTTCACCTGGTTCATCATCAATTAATTCGGATGCAAGGAAAGGTATGTTCTTTTTTATCATATTTTCGTGTCAATATGGCAGTACAATTGCCCGATTTTCATTTTATAAATGTGATCACCTAATGGGTCAATCCCTGTGCCAATTACATTTATCTAGATTTATTCGTGTTAACTTTATCGTGTTTTAATAAAAACTGACGAATCGTCGCTTTTATGCAAAGGTGTGGAATAATTTTAAGTGTGGTATTGATCGTGTTTGCCAGTTTTTGCGCTTTTTCACAACGCAAAAAAAAGGAGGCTCAGGTTAATACAGACAGCCTGCCCCCCAATATTGTTTTGAATATCTATGAATTTACGCATATCAACGAGTATCCGGAGTACGTTGATGCTGCCAAACTAGCCAACCTCAGGCGTCTGGAACAAAACCAACAATGGGAAGCCCTCTACAATGCGCTCAAAGACTATGTCATGCGGTTTGGTATTCAAAACTTTTATAAAGACACCCGACTGATCTGGCAACTTGCCAAACTGACAGAATTATTTGGCGATTACAAAGAAGCCAAATCGCTCTACCGCCTGGTACTCCGCCATCACCATACAGACATCAACCTGAAGGAAATCGAGATATATTATGACTCATTAAACAAACAGGAAGCTGCTCAGTATGTGCCCATTGACTATTACTACGAAATGGCAGAACATCGCAAACTGATCGATACGCTCAGGCCTCCACGCGGGGTATTGCTCAATATGGGGGCTACTGTAAACAGCCGAAATGCCGACTATGGCCCTACACTCAATTTCAAAAATGACGTACTGCTGTTTACATCCAAACGCAATGAAATGGACATGACGATAAACAGGCGCGAAAATGAAGACCTGTTCATTTCCAAAATGGATCAATACGGTACCTGGTCCATGGCTGTCCCCCTTAATGAAATCAACACCATTTACAACGAAGGATCTGCCTGCCTGAGTGGCGATGGCAAAACCCTTTTCTTTTCGCGTTGCGACTGCCCCGACTGCTATGGCGATTGCGACATCTACATCGCCACACTCCAGCCTGACAGCACGTGGGGCTTTATCCAAAATATGGGCACTGCCGTAAACAGCCTCAGCTGGGATTCGCACCCTTCGCTCAGCCATACCGGCGATACCCTCTACTTTGCATCCGACCGGCTGGGGGGCTTTGGGTTATCAGATATCTATTTTTCGTATAAAAAACGCGATGGTACCTGGGCCAGGGCACAAAACCTGGGGCCGGTCATCAATACACGAAACAATGAAGTGAGCCCGTATTATCACCCCGTTTTTGAAGTGCTATATTTTACTTCAAATGGCCAGCTTTACAATTTTGGAGAATTTGACATTTACAAATCGCACCGGGACAAAAACAACTGGAGCGAACCCATCAACATAGGCCCGTTGGTAAACGGACGTGGCAGTGAATTTTATTTCACGATCGACTCTGAGTCAAAAAACTTATTTTACGCCCGCTCCACAACCCGTGACCTCAACCGGCTCGACCTCTATTCCTTTCCCCTTCCCATGGAGGCCCAGCCCGGTGCCACAACCAGACTTTCCGGGACACTGACCGATTCACTGACCGGGGAGCCGTTTAAAGGAATCGTATCCATCATTGACCTTGATGCGGGAATTGAAGTCGCTCCCAAATACCTCAAGCCGGATGGTTCTTACGAATTTGACCTGATCGATCAGCGCAATTACCTCCTGATCATTCAGGGCGACGATTTTTTTCGGATCGAAGAAGCTTTTTTCCTCGATGGCTCCATGGAAATCCACTCCATCACCGAACCCCTGGCCGCCCGTGTCAAGTTTGAATCCATTGAATTTGACCTGGGAAAATCGGAATTAAAAATGGGCATGTACGCCGACCTCAACAAGATCGTGAATTTCCTGTACGACAACCTGGATTTTAAACTTCGTATTGCCGGGCACACAGACTCAGACGGATCGGACGAAGTAAACCTGCAGCTCTCGCAAGAACGGGCAAAAAACATCCGGGATTACATCGTCATATTTGCCGGCATCCACGAAAGCCGCGTGGAATATGAAGGCTATGGAAGCTCCCAGCCCATTGTAGAAGAAAAAACCAATGCCGACAAAGCCATCAACCGGCGGGTAGAGTTCGAAATATACCGAA
>JAOUOM010000298.1 GCA_029880385.1 Cyclobacteriaceae bacterium
CGATGAGGCCGCTAATGAGGGGGCGTTGGTCGGAAAGGGGGATGGTGATGGTACGTGTGGTAAACGTGAGTGAATCGTAAAGGAATAATCGGCCACTCAGTGTTTCACCGATGCCCGTGATAATTTTAATTGCTTCACTTGCCTGCATACTTCCGATGATCCCGGGCAACACACCGAGTACGCCACCTTCGGCACAATTGGGTACCAGTTCGGGAGGTGGGGGGACGGGGAACAGATCGCGATAATTCGGGCCTCCTTTGTGGTTAAAAACACTGACCTGACCTTCAAACCTGAAAATGGAGCCATAAACGAGTGGTTTGTCGAGCAGTACACAAGCGTCGTTGACGAGGTAACGCGTGGGAAAATTATCCGTGCCGTCCACGACCAGGTCGTACTCCCGGATGAGGTCGAGCGCATTGGATGAGGTGAGGGATAGGTGATACGGTATCAGTTGAATATCGGAATTGAGCCGGGCCAGTTTTTGGGCAGCTGTTTTGGATTTTGAAAACCCCACTTCCGCTTCGTTGTACAATACCTGCCGCTGGAGGTTGGACAAGTCAATGGTATCGAAATCTACAATGCCAATCGTACCCACACCGGCTGCGGTGAGGTATTGCAAAACGGGAACGCCCAAACCTCCGGCCCCTACTACCAGTACCCGGCTGTTTTTAAGTTTTTGCTGCCCCTCTTGCCTGATTTCGGGGAGGAGCAGGTGCCGGCTGTAGCGTTGCAGTTGCGTGAGGGTCAGGGCCATTGCGTGATCACGGGGTTAACGGGCTGTGTTTTTCAAAACCAATTGTGCGATATGCTCGCCGATGGCCAACGAAGACGTGGCAGCAGGCGAAGGGGCGTTGCCCACATTGATATAGCTTTTGCCATCCATTATCAGGAAGTCATCGATAAGCCCGCCATTTCGGTCACAGGCCTGGGCACGTACACCCGAACCCCCTTTGATCAGGTCGCTCTTTTTAATGTCGGGAAGGAGTTCCTGAAGGGCTTTTGTAAATGCTTGTTTTGAATATGACCGGTACATTTCACCAAATCCGGTTTTCCAGTATTTGGCGGCTACTTTCAGAAATCCACGGTAGGTAACCGATCCGAAAAATTCTACCAGGTTAATGTCTGATTTGGAATAACCTTCCCGTTTGTAGGCCAAAACAGCATTTGGGCCTGCCTCGATCCCGCCTTTGGCCATCCGTGTAAAATGCACGCCCAGGAAGGGAAAATTGGGATCCGGTACGGGATAAATCAGGTTTTTTACGAGGTATTCCTTTTCTTTTTTCAATTTGAAATATTCGCCACGGAACGGGATAATCCGGTAGTTGACTTTTGCTCCGGTAAGCCGGGCGACCAGGTCAGACTGCAAACCGGCACAGTTAATCACCATGCGTGTAGTGAGTGTTTCATGGGTACAGATCACACTCAGGAGGCCATCCCGTATTTTTTTGATGTCGGTGACTTTGTTATCTGAAAATATTTCACCTCCAAAATGGCGGAATTTCTCGGCATATTTATAGGCGACAGCTGTGTAATCGATGATGCCTGTTTGTGGTACAAATATGCCTTCCACGCCATTCACATACGGTTCATATTCCTTTATGTCATAGCCGACCAGTTTTTTCATGCCCTGCAGGCCGTTTTGTATGCCCCGCTCATAGAGCATGTTGAGTGTTGGGATTTGACTCTCTCTGGTAGCTACGACTACCTTTCCCGTGAGTTCATAGGGGATTTCCTCTTCGTCGCAAAACCGGATCAGCTTGTTGTAGCCATCCACGCAATTTTTGGCCTTGTGGCTACCGGGTTTGTAATACAGACCGGAATGGATCACGCCACTATTATGGCCTGTTTGATGTTGAGCGAGGGTCCTTTCTTTTTCAACAACCGCGATTTTCAGTTTCGGGTTGGCTTCTTTTAACTTAAGGGCGGAGGCAAGCCCTACAATGCCTCCGCCTATGATTACTACATTGTACATGATGCGACTGGTCAGTATGGTGCAAAAATGTACATCAATTTTTAATCCTCAAGCTTAACCGCATCTATTTTACTTTCATAGACTATTTTATTAAATGCATCGATACGGGCACCTTTTATTTCGTTTAGGGCATTTACCTGCGCGTCAATACTGGCGGATACTTCCTTAAAGAAGGCAATGGCCTGATCTGTAGGCCTGAAGTCACCAATACCCATCAGCGAACCAAGATGTCCCACTTTATTGTTTAGGCGAATGGGAAAGTTCAGGGGATCCTGACGGCTCTCGTTTCGGGTTTGGTAGAGGGCTTCTTCAATGACTTTCATGTCTTTGAGGATTTCCTTTCCCATTTTGGCAATATCTTCCTTGTCGTCACCGGCTTTTTTGAGCACATCGTTTATTTGTGCCCTGGCTTTTCGAATGTCAATCACCGCCTGGTTGGCATCGGTGAGTTTGTCACGTACGGCAATCAAAAAGTCGAATTGAGCCTGCAGGTCTTCCTGGCTGGCACTGCTTCGAGGATCTTTTACCAACTCAAATGAGGTTTTTTGGGAATTCCCATTTACTGACAGGGTCACCTGATACTGACCGGGAACGGCTAATGGGCCCTGTGTGGTTGCGGCCCACATGATCAGGCCGGGGAATGTCTTGGCACCCTCATATCGCATGTCCCAGTTCAGACGGTTGAGTCCGGGTGTCGTATTGAGTTTGGATTCGTTGGATTCCTTGTCGGGATGGGTGCTGAACGTCTTGATGATTGTGCCGTCCATTTCCAGAAATGACAGCCGGATGGTGTCAAGCTGAGCGGTATCCCTCAGGTAATAATGAACCAATACGCCGCCGGGATGGTTGGTGCCGGCAGTTTTGGAAGTAGCACCATTCCCGCCTCCCATACGGTAGGTTTTTGCCGGTGTGAAAAGGTGGCTTTTGCTGGAAGCGACGGTACCGGAAAGCTGATAGATGGGCGTCATGTCGTCGATCATCCAGAAGCTTCGTCCCTGTGTAGCTGCTATCAGGCTGTTTTCCTTGAGGACAAGGTCGGTCACGGGTACCAGTGGCAGGTTTTGCTGGAATGTTTTCCAGCTGACCCCATCATCAAATGAGATGTACATACCAGCTTCCGTGCCTGCATAAAGAAGCCCTTTCCGGTTTGGGTCGGCCCTCAGCACGCGTGTGAAATGCCCCGGATCAATTCCATTTGTAATTTTTTTCCAGGTCTGTCCATAATCGGTTGTTTTGTAGAGATAGGGCTGGTAGTCACCGAGTTTGTAGCGGGTAGCAGCTACGTATGCGCCCCCTTTGTTGAATGGGTCAATGTCGATGCTATTGATCATATTCCACTCGGGCATTCCTTTGGGTGTGACGTTTACCCATTCTTTTCCTCCATCACGTGTCACATAGACCAGTCCATCGTCGCTTCCTGTCCAGATAATGCCTTCTTCGTACGGTGACTCAGTAGTTGCAAAGATGGTACTGTAGTATTCAACTGCCGTATTGTCTTTGGTGATGGGGCCACCGGAAGGCCCGAGCTTGGACGGGTCGTTTCGGGTAAGGTCCGGGCTTATGATTTCCCATGACTGGCCTTCATTGTAGCTTACGTGCAGGTGATTGGATGCGGCATAGAGCTTGTCCGGGTTGTGGGGCGAAAAGAAGATGGGAAAATTCCACTGGAAGCGGTATTTCATACCTTCTGCGCCATGTCCCATGGGGTTGTCAGGCCAAATGTTGATTCCACGGACTTCATTTGTCCGGTGGTTGACACGGGTAAGGAATCCGCCGTAGCTTCCTCCATATACGATATCATTGTCTTCCGGATCAATGGCAATGTGGGCACTTTCGCCACCGGCTGTTTCTTGCCAGTCACGTACATCAATAAAGCGGTCATCGCTTCGGTTCCTGATTCGTACCGTGGAATTATCCTGTTGTGCACCGTAAATCCTGAATGGAAAATCATTGTCTGTCACAACGCGATAAAACTGTGCGGTGGGCTGATTGCCATAGGTCGACCAGTTTTCGCCCCCGTCAAAAGAGACCTGGGCACCTCCATCATCGGCAATGATCATCCGTTGGTTGTCTTCGGGTGCTACCCAAAAGTCGTGGTGGTCGCCATGCGGTGCATTGGAGCTTTCGAATGTAACCCCACCATCTTTGGAGCGATGGTATTGGACGTTCATTACATAGACCCGGTCTTCGTCCTGACTGTCGGCGTAAATTTTCGTGTAGTACCAGG
>JAOUOM010000299.1 GCA_029880385.1 Cyclobacteriaceae bacterium
TAAAAGGCACATTAAACGACCTGTCTCCCCCTACCGTGAGCCCGTTGTTGTTATAGGCACCGCCTGGCCATACCAACGGAACACGGCTATTGAAGATACCAACGCCTCCCCTCAGCTGAGTGGATTTGTCACCGGTAATGTCATAGTTAAAACCTATCCGTGGCGCAAACAAAAAAGCTTTATCAATAAATGCACCCGTGGTAGCTCCTTTCAAATCATGGCCGGCTGCTTCCAGTAAAGGCACCGTAAGGGTATTAAAGTCCGTGTTCTCACGTGTATTGTCCCGAAATACGGGGATATCCAGCCGCAGCCCAAGCGTCACTTTGAACTGCTCGGAAACCTGGATTTCGTCCTGGGCATAAAAACCAAGCTGCATTGCCCGAAACTCAGCTGCTCCGGCAGATCCATCGCCTACCTTGTTGTCTACCAATGAGTAGCTCACATCAAACTGCCGGGCATTCATATCCTGAAGAAAGCCTTCGAGGCTGTCGTACTGGTACGAGCCAAAAGCCTGACGAATGAACAGGTTATAGGTCTTGTAAAATTCATTGTGCGTACCCAGCGTAAACGTATGCTTGCCTTTGTAAATCTCAAAATTGTCGGTTAGCGTAATTACATTTTGCTTCAACTGGTTGGCAGTGGAAAATTGCTCACTACCAAACAAAATTGCACCCCCATCATCCTGGATCGAAACATAGGGAAAGGGGTCTCCGGATGGATCCCGGTCGTCATTGACAAAGGTGGCGCCAATCGTAAGGTGGTTTGACAGGTTATCCCCCAGCACACTCTTTAATTCCAGCGCAGAGCTATTGGTTGTAGACGGGAAATAAACAGACGAATTCACAAAATTGAGTGTACTCGTATTGGACCGGTTGGCATCCAGGCTTTCCGCACTCACATAGGAATGCCTGATGGACAGTTTATGATCCTGATTGAGGTTCCAGTCCAGTTTACCGATCAGCTTATTGCTATTGAGAAATGAGGTGTTGTTTTCAAACGTACCCGGGTCATAGCCAAAGCCATTTAGTTTCGCGAGTAATTGATCCAGCTGGGCACGGCTTGCCCCGCCGGTATAGGTCGCAAAATCAAAAGGCCGTGGGGTTTCCTCCCGTTGGAATTCGGCATTTACGAAATAAAACAACTTGTTTTTGATCAAGGCCCCACCTACCCTGGCACCATATACCTTAGCCGAATATTCATCAAATTTATCACGAACCGCATTGGGGTCATCCGTGGGGGTTTTCCCGGTCAGCTTTTCGTTTCTTGTAAACATGTAGGCAGATCCTATCACTTCATTGCTTCCACTACGTGTCACTGCATTGATCGAGCCACCGGCAAATCCTGACTGGCGTACATCAAAGGGAGCGACCGAAATCTGAAGTTGCTCAATGGCATCGACAGAAATGGGCGACACACCGGTCTGACCACCGTTGGTACCACTGGCTGCCAGCCCAAATACGTCATTATTGACAGCACCATCTATATAAATAGCATTATAGCGGTTGTTCATCCCGGAAATTTCAATGGCACTTTCCTGCGTGTTGGCCAGCGGGTTTAATCGTGCAAAATCGGCCAGGCCACGACTTACCGTCGGGGTAGCATTGATGCGTTCCAGGGCCACAAAGGTTGCTGCACCTGTCCTGTTGCCGTCAAATACATCGTCTGCATTGGCCGTGACCACTAATTCCTGTAGTTCGGTCGCAGATTCCGACAAGCTGACATTGTAATTGAATGTCTGGCCCAGTGACAGGTAAATTCCTTCCTGCCCCTGTGGCTCAAAGCCCACATAGGTGATTTCGATGCGGTATGGGCCCCCAACGTTTACATTGGATAAACGGTAATACCCATCATAATCGGAAACGGCCCCCCATTCCGAGCCAGTGGGTGTATGAATAGCGCGAACGGTAGCACCGGGCAGGGCTTCTCCGTTCGCGTCAACTACCCGTCCCCGTATGGACGAAGTAGTGTTTCCCTGGCCAAAAAGGACAGAAGAAAACAGCAGGGCAACTGCTGCCAGCAATACATTTTTTTTCATGAGCGAATAGTTTTAAGCGGAACAAAATTACAAATACTTGAAATGCAGTTTATTTCCCCTAAATTAAGATTTATTTGGAAATGTTAACATTACGTTAGCATAAAGATTGTCCGCAAAGGGATTCCGCTTCTTCGCAGCTGCTTATTATAAAAATTAAAATAAGCAATACAACTTTTTTAATAAATCTTAATCTACCCCTATTCGAAACATGAAGTTTAAAAATTTCGCAATCCTATTTTTCTACTACGGCCTGAATTGCTTTGCGTACTGAGCCGTGCGTAAGCAAGAGGTCAGTGGCCGTCTGCCGGTCTGTGCCAAGCTCTTCCATGAGCATCTCAACCCCCCGGTTTACGAGCTTTTCATTGCTTAATTGCATATCTACCATTTTATTGCCTTTCACATGGCCTAAACGGATCATGACCGAGGTGGACACCATATTCAGTACCAGCTTTTGGGCGGTACCCGATTTCAGTCGTGTACTACCCGTGAGGTATTCGGGCCCCACGACTACTTCGATGGGAAAATCCACTGCACTGGCCAGAGCCGAGCCTTCATTGCACGTTATACAACCGGTAAGCAACCCGTTTTTTCTGGCCTCTGTCACCCCGCCAATGACATAGGGCGTCCGGCCCGATGCGGCAATTCCAATGACGGTATCGTGTTGTGTAAGTTGAAATGCGCTCAGGTCAAGCCAGGCCTGACGGGGATCGTCTTCGGCATTTTCCACGGCTTTGCGGATGGCCACATCACCACCCGAAATAAGTCCGATTACCTTGTTAAACTCGACACCAAAGGTAGGCGGGCATTCAGATGCATCCAAAATCCCCAGTCGACCACTGGTACCGGAACCAATATAAAATAACCTGCCACCCTGTTTCATTCGAGCCACGATATTCTCCACCAGTGGCCCTATCTGTGGGATCGCCTTCCTGACGGCTCCGGGCACTTTCTGATCTTCGTCGTTCATTTGTGTGAGAATGTCATGCACACTTTGCTTTTCCAGGTCCTGATAGAGTGAAGGAGATTCTGTTGTCGTCATTTTTCTGTTTTTTGATGGTATAAAGTCAGTCCGGCAAGAGGTGATTCGGTAATGTGGCCAATCAATATCTGACGGTCACTGGCAACCTGCCGTAAAATATTACTAAAGTAAAATGCAACCGACCCGGTGTAATGTACAGAGTCACCTGCCACCGGGTTTTTATAAAATACGTCGAAATGGGTCTGAAAGGATTCATACACCAGCCGATAGCAATATGGATTCCGGATATGCTGGTGGATAAACTGGCTGAAGGAGGCAAAAAATGATTTGGGGCTGTCCGATTGATAACTCTGCATCAAAATGGCCTTTTCATCGAGCTGAAAACGACGGGCAAATGTATCCGCAAATGCGGATGGCATCTCACCTCGCAGGAAGTCCGTGAGCAGCCGCTTGCCCATAAAGGCTGCACTGCCTTCGTCACCCAGTACATAACCCAGACTGGGGATTTTACGAATTAATTTGTCGCCATCGAAATAGGTAAGATTTGCCCCGGTACCCAAAATACCAGCCCACCCCGGCTGATGACCGCATAAACCCCGGGCTGCTGCCAGCACGTCATTTTCCACCAAAATATCCGCATTTTTAAAAAATACGGAAAAAGCCGCCACAACTGCCTGCCTGTCTGCCGGGTCATTGGTGAGGCCCGAAACATAAAAATGAACTTCGCCTGCCTCCTGATACGGCAATAGGTCCTCACTCACTTCCTCCATGTACTGCGTTGCCCGGTCATGTGCCAGGTTAAGCCCGCGGGTTTTTAGCTGATGGATCTTTCCATCTGCAATAGCCCGCCAGTTGGTGGTTGTGCCGCCGGCATCTCCGATCAATATCATAGCAGTGTACCGATTTGTTCAAATTTACGGAATACTTCTTCCAGGTGTGGGGCTTCCTTTTTCAACTCCCGGGTGAGGTCCTGCCCTGCCCAGTGTTCGTAATGCCTGCCTTTGGCCCACATCCGGCTCGAAGTTAGGTCATAGATACGTCCTTCAAAAGCCACCCACACTTCGGGCCTGTCCTGGCCATTGCGCAAGGCCAGCTGCTGGCGGGAATACGTTTTCATCGTTGTAAGGTAATAACTGTGATACCGTTTCCTCCCCGTTCGATATGCTCATCGGCAAAGGCCACCA
>JAOUOM010000300.1 GCA_029880385.1 Cyclobacteriaceae bacterium
ATCCACGATGGTATAATCATGGCGTGGAATCCCTTTTTCTTCCATCACAAATCCGACTAACTTTTGTGCTACACCGGATTCTTTTTGCTTTCGGAGGGCATCGGAATAGACAAAGTCCTTGGTGAATTTGGTCACCCAACCCAGGCCTGCCTCCAAAGGCGAAGTTGTGTCGTCAATGTCATTCCCATACAGGCAATAGCCCATTTCCAGCCGGAGTGTATCCCGGGCTCCCAGGCCGATTGGCTTAATGCCCACGGATTCCCCGGCAGCAAAAATCGACTCCCACAATGCCCGAGCGTTTTCTTTTTTGACGTATAATTCAAATCCGCCGGCACCGGTATAGCCTGTGGCCGAAATAATGACATCTGAAATTCCGGCTATTTCCCCAACCTCAAAATGATAAAACGCAATGGCACTCAGGTCGGTACGGGTAAGGGGTTGCAATGCATCGACAGCCTTGGGACCCTGTACGGCAAAAAGACAATAATCATCCGAAACGTTTGTCATTTCTGCTCCCATGGAATTCTGGGATGATATCCAGTTCCAATCTTTTTCAATATTAGAGGCATTTACCACCAGCATGTATTCTTCCGGGCCAAAACGGTAGACGATCAAATCATCAACGATACCCCCCCGGTCATTGGGCAAACACGTATTGGGCCTGGCCATCCACCAGCCTGGATGCATCATTGCTGGTGACCCACTGGATCAATGCCAGGGCATGGGGGCCTTTTAGTAAGAATTCACCCATGTGCGACACATCAAATACGCCCACGCCCTGCCGCACAGTGAAATGTTCGTCTTTGTCAGAGCTATACCGCACAGGCATGTTGAAACCGGCAAACGGGGCCATTTTGGCACCCATTATTACATGAAGGTCATTGAGGGGCAAATGTTTTATTTCCATGGGGTATTGTTTAGGGCGCAAAGGTATAAAAGCCCGTCCTTTCTTCCACCAATCCTCAAAAGGGAAACCAAAAGCCCCGCTTCTGTGAAGCAACCAAAATCCGTGACATACAACACATGGCAATTCGGGATAGCGACTGCTTTATTAAAAGAGGCCATTTCCCCTGATGTCCAAACAACGGTGAACGAAAGCTAAAATGTGAGTTTGATCCCCACCGGGCAATGGTCTGACCCGAAATACTGATTGTAAATAAGGGAGTCATTCAGCTGCCCTTTAAGTTTTTCACTAAGGACAAAATAATCAATACGCCACCCTACATTCCGCTCACGTGCCTGGAATTTGTAATTCCACCAGGAATATTTCACTGTATCCGGATATAAATGACGGTACGAGTCAAGATAGCCTGCAGCTAGCAGGTTTTCCAGTCCGTCGATTTCTTCCTGGGTATAGCCACTGGTCTTGTTATAGTTTTCTTTGGGCCGGGCCAGGTCGATCTCCTTATGCGCCACGTTCAGATCGCCGCAAATAATCACGGGCTTGATCTGTTCGAGGGAACGGACAAAGTCCCTGAAACTGGCATCCCACGACGTGCGGTATTCGAGGCGTTTCATTCCTTCCCCGCTATTGGGTGTATAGACCGTTACCAAAAAATAATTCTCAAATTCACCAGCAATAACCCTGCCTTCCTGGTCGTGGATATCGATCCCCATGTCGTACTGGACGGCCCTTGGCTTTTCCTTACTAAGCATGGCCGTGCCGGAGTAGCCCTTGCGGGCCTTCGACGAATTGCTGTAAAAATGGTAGCCTTCTACCAGGGAAAGTGCTTTTTGGGCATCCTCCGGCTGAGCCTTTATTTCCTGTAAACACAGGACATCTGCATCCAAGGATTTCACATCCTTCAAAAAATCTTTTTTGATGATGGCACGTATTCCATTTACGTTCCAGGAGACGAGGTGATGGTTTGTTGACATGCCACTAAAATAATGAAGTCAAAACGATAATCTGTCTAACATTGTCTAAATTGTAGGTGTAAATTCAATCCGCTTTCTTTTATTTATTGTGAAATCAACAGCCTGTTAACTAATTTTACACGAGTAATCATGCCTCAATCTATCATCTGCTTTACGTCTAAAAATCCATTTTTATGATCAAATGTCTCGCCATCGATGATGATAGACTGTTTCTCCGACTTATTTCCTCATTTTTCAAGCATATACCTGATGCCCATCTAATCGCTACCTTTGAAGATCCCATAGAAGGTATCATGGCTGTGGTGAAACAAAAGCCGGATGTAATCCTGCTGGACTTTGAAATGCCATACCTTGATGGCTTGGAAGTGATCAATACGCTGAACAGGCGGCCCTGCAAAGTAATCCTGATAACCAATCATTCCAATCTGGAAAGGATACGCGAAATAAGTGCCGACAAGTTTATCAACAAAAGTGAACTGATTAACCCAGGGGTGCTGGAAGCGGCCATTCTGGAAGTAACACAGGGATAAAAAAAGCATGGTGTTGTGAGCCATGCTTTTTTTGATATCCGTATTTTCTCGTTTTTATTTTTCCTCCAGAAAAGGATAGCGGTAATCAACCGGCGGAACGAAGTTTTCCTTAATGGTTCGGGCACTTACCCACCGCATCAGGTTCATCATGGCCCCGGCTTTGTCGTTGGTTCCTGACCCGCGGGCCCCGCCAAAGGGCTGTTGCCCTACGACCGCACCCGTCGGTTTATCATTGATATAAAAATTACCTGCTGCATTTTCCAGCTTGCGTGTTGCCAGGTCAATGGCATATCGGTCTTGGGAGAAGATAGCCCCCGTCAGTGCATAAGGTGATGTCTGATCCACTAATTCGAGGGTTTCCTCAAACCGCTCTGCCTGGTAGACATAGACCGTCACTACCGGCCCGAAGATTTCCTCACACATGGTCACGTACATCGGGTCTTTTGCCAGCAAAATCGTCGGCTCAATAAAATACCCTTTTGATTTATCATGTTTTCCACCTGCGATCACCTCGACCACATCGTCTTTTTTGGCCTGTTCGATATAGGCTGTAATTTTATCAAATGATTTTTCATCGATTACAGCATTGAAAAAGTTTGTGAAATCTTCAGGATCCCCCATTTTTATTTCTTTGAGATCCTGTTGTACGTAGTCCCAGACTTCCTTCCACATGGTATTGGGCACGTAAACACGTGACACGGCACTACATTTTTGTCCCTGAAACTCAAACCCGCCCCGGGTAATGGCCGTAGCCACAGCTTTGGCTTTTGCCGATGGGTGTGCAAGAATAAAATCCTTTCCGCCTGTTTCACCTACGATTCGCGGGTATGATTTATAGCGATCAATGTTTTGTCCAATGGTACGCCACAGGTGCCTGAACACGCCGGTGCTTCCCGTAAAGTGTAGGCCGGCAAAGTCAGGATGATTAAAAATTACCTCACCGGCTGTGGGTCCATCTACATATATCATGTTAATTACACCCTCCGGAAGTCCGGCTTCCTTAAATACCTCCATGATCACCTGTGCCGAGTAAATCTGGGTAAAAGCAGGCTTCCAAACGACCGTATTGCCCATTAGTGCCGGTGCGCCCGGGAGATTGCCCGCAATAGATGTGAAGTTGAAAGGGGTGAGGGCAAATACAAAGCCCTCCAGTGGACGGTACTCCAGTCGGTTCCAGACCTGTGGTGAGGACTCGGGCTGCTGTTTGTACAGGTCCTGCATATAGGCCACATTGAATCGAAAAAAATCGATCAGTTCACAGGCGGCATCTATTTCGGCCTGAAAAGGATTTTTTGACTGTGCCAACATCGTGGCCGCATTGATTTTGGCCCTGTATGGTCCGGCCAACAAATCGGCCGCTTTGAGGAATATGGATGCCCGGTGTTCCCAGCCCAGCTTTGCCCAGGCATCTTTGGCCGCCAGTGCCGCATCAATGGCTTGAGTCACATGTGAGGCATCACCTTCATGAAAATGCCCCAAAATATGTTGGTGATCATGTGGGGGACTAATCTTCACCGTATGGCCCGTGCGCACTTCATCAGCCCCAATATACATGGGCACATCTATTTGCTCTGATTTCATGGCATGTAACATGGCCTTTAACTCGGTTTTCTCTGCCGAGCCAGCCCGATAGCCTTTGACAGGCTCATTAATGGGTTTGGGGATAACAAAATTTCCTTTGGGCATAATGTATGAATATTTATGGGTCTAAAATAAAGGACTGCAAAACTACGAAAACCTGTAGTTTTCTACTATAGAAAATCCAAAAGCTCGGTGAGGTGACTAATTT
>JAOUOM010000301.1 GCA_029880385.1 Cyclobacteriaceae bacterium
CCCATTTTCCGGGTCGGGCGACAAGGCACCAGACAGGAGCCATTCCTGGCCAATGGCCGGGTCGATGGGAGTAGCCGGGTCGGGCAGTGTGGGGTCAAAAAGCCGGGCGACAGCCTGAGGGGCTGTCAGGTTGGCAAATTCATCGATTTCGGCGACCGTTCCACCGAAACACGTGCGCCGGAGGAAATGTGCGGCACGTTTTTTTCCCAAAACACCATTCAATGGGGTAAGTGGCATAGGTTTACTGTTAAATGAGGACAATCCGGTTGAAGATGCAAATTACAAAATCAAGAAAAGAATATATGGATATAATGCAATAAAATCACAATTAAATCAAAAATAATTAATCATTACTGAACGAGAAGGCAAATGGGGTGGTTGGGCCTGGCTCCTTTCCCTCAGACATTCTTTGCTCTTCATTCCCATCATGCGGCTAAATCTCATGGTCAAAACAGTGAATTTTATATGGATTCAATATTTCACTTTTTTAAAACTCTCGTTTGAAAATTATGACTTTTAATAGCCTACGATAACCAGGTGCTTACAATGGTAAAGAGTAAGTTTTTTCTTTTATCAAACACAGATGTATTGACTTTGATTGATATAAGCGTGATGTTTTTTGAAAAAAAAAGGCATAGTGAAAACTATGCCTTGATACAATGCCTGTTTCGGTCTGAAAAATGATTGATTATCAGTCCGTAACTACGGATTTATTTGGAATGAAATTTTACATCCAGCCCCATCAATAACCATATATTGTCTTCGTCGATAAATATCATTTTAAATTCAAGGATGTCAGTTTCTGTCTCATACTTCCCAGCTATTTTGTGGCCAAGACCGTCTGCTATGTAGGAAGGCTTTTCCTGAAACCTGGGAAAGTTCATACTAATTATATCATTAATCTCTTCTTCGTATAGATAAAATGATTTGAAATTGGTGGTTAGCTCTTCTGCACTCACTTCTTTTTTCCAGGCATTTGAAATCGAACCATAAAACTCATCGAAGTTGCCATCAGCGAGGGACTTGCCAAACCTTCTCATGATATCGTGAGCCAAAGCGAGTGACTCCATATCATCTTCGTCGATATCCATCTCATTTGTGGTAGTTTCATCCATGGATTCCTCTTCAGTTGATTCATCATCAATCGGATCAGTGTTATTTCCTTCGGTTTGAAATTCTTGTAATCCACGGTCATTAAAGTAATATCCATTATCATCCACTATTTCCATTAATTTCCATTCATCACCTTCCATTCGCAATACAAATCTAATGGACTCTTCATTTTGTGTTTTGACATACACATATCCTACTTCTGGATCCAGTTCATAATCTATAAACATGGTTTCATCGGTAATCACACTTGCTTCTGTGAATTTTAAAAATTCATCAAATGGAACCCGTTCCTGGACGCTTGGCGAAAATAGTGAATAGGCCTGCTGTGGATTGTGAAGAACGGCTACCTGCATCAGGTACTCATTTACAAGCTCCCTCATGCCTTCATTTTTCTCTTTGCATTGATTGATTAGACCAGCGAGAAGTAGGAGAAAAAACCAGGTGTGTCTTGTGAAAATATTCATTTTGGTAATGATTTGGTTAAAAAAATTAAAGAAAAGGTAAAATAATGTGTAGCCAATAGCTATGCAAGGCGAGATAGTGTTAATGTTACCACCGCTTGAATTAAGGCTGTTTCAGACTGCAATCATTCAGAAATGGCTGGCAAATGGCCAAGCTGTGTCTGTATAGCCCGGATCGTAGCGTCATCCTTTCCTTTTGGACGGGGAGGGAAAGATACAGCGAAGAGCCGGTAACCGGGTGGCAGGTGGCCAGCCGCCATCGCTCCAAACTAAACCGGAAAGCTGTTTTGTAGTGGGAATGGGAGGAATTCAAAACATTAGGCCAAATTTGGCTGTTCGCCTTACCTTTGTAAAGCATCAACTATGTTAATTTGACCTAATGGAAAATCTAATCGACGAGGCATTTTCTAAATCGCAGCTGGAACCCAAGCTGGTACAGGAGATTATTACCATCGGAAGGTTGAGGAAAGTAAAGGCAGGCCAGGAGGTGATAAGTCCGGGAAGCCAGAGTACAGAGCTGCCGTTTGTGGTATCGGGGACTTTGCGTGTGATGCGTCAGGATGCGGATGGCAACGAGATCATCCTGTATTATCTGGAGGGTGGGGAGACGTGTGCCATGTCGATAACGTGCTGCATCGAAAACAAGAAAAGTGAGATTCGGGTGGTGTCGGAAGAGGATGCCGTGCTATGGATGGTGCCTGTGGGCTATATGGATACGTGGATTCAGAAATACCCGTCATTCCGGAGGTTTGTGTTTGGGGCCTACCAGGCGCGGTTTGACGAAATGTTGTTTGCCTTTGACAGTGTGGCGTTTATGAAAATGGACGAACGACTGTATAAGTACCTGCTGGACAAAAAGCAGGCGACAGGTTCATATGTGATCAACAAAACCCACGAGCAAATAGCCCGTGAGCTCAACACGTCGCGGGTAGTGGTGTCGCGGTTGCTGAAGCAGATGGAAACAGACGAAAAAATAGAACAACACCGCAACCGGATCGAAATTCTTTGACCGGAGGGATGGCTGCTCCCAGCCACTCACGCTCGGTTCCGATCGGGACGGGTGATCTGCATCCCCCCACTGAATGAAGGGTACTTCAAAACATGGGTTTGTGAAATCTACCTAAAAGGTTAACTTTAATGCCCCGAAGGCAAAAAGGAAAAAAGTGACCAATCAGCGGGTTTGCTTACATTCATTTTTTGCTAGTTATGATTTCGTTAAAATCACTTTTTATTGGGATTTCCCTGGGGGCCGGTGTAGGCCTGATGGCACAGGATTTGGTATTGTGGAGTGCCCTGGGGGTAGCGGCTGGTCTGGCCATTGATTCGATCAGGAAATCACTTCAGGAAGAAAAGCGGCTCCCCCGCATGCGGAAGTATGTGGGAAGCAGTAAAAAAAATGCCACCCGGTAGGTGGCATTTGGTATAAGGCGGATGCTTGTTACTCTTCCAGTTTGACGGTACGTTCCACCGTATTGAATGGACCGGGGATGGCATTTCCTTCGGCATCTATCAACTCCAGTTTGACCATAGCCTCGCCTTTTGGCAAGCCTTCGATGTAGTAGGGTGCCCATTCGTCGATCAAAAACTCCTGTCCATTGATTGTGGCTTTTACTTTGTTTCCTTCGGGCGATAGTTGTACATTGAGCAGGTAGAAATCAAGCATTAACTTTTGTGTATCGGCACCGGAATAGCTTCCTTTTGGACGGCTGTAAAATAAATGAGGAGCCTTGAAATCCATCTCCAGTTTTTCTTCCGGGTCACCCACTGACACAACATCTACCCAGTAGGCATTTGGGTTTTTAACACTTTCGTGGTAAGAACGTGACAGGAAGGCCAGGGCGACGTAGTTTCCTTTTTCGAGTTGTTTGGAAACGCCGGGCTCGTAATGGGCCGAATAAGGGCCATTGTTGAGGATGAAATGGATGTGCTGTCCTTTGTCCGAGTTGGCAATACCGCGCGTATCAGCTCCAGGGGTCTGGCTGCCCAGTTCGTAATTTTCAACCCGGAAGGTAAAGTCTGATGTATAAACTGCGTCGCCTAACTCGATAGCTGAAGACTCCAGGGTCAGTGTCGCATCGTCATATGCGGGGGAAGCAGGAGCTTTGGTAAGCGTGATGCCGGGAGAGGATACAGTTTCTTCGGTAGTTTCCTGTTTTGGTGAGGGGCTGCAGGCCATCACCGTCAGTAGGATTGCGGCTGAGAAAAAGGTAGGAAAATGTCTCATGGTATGTATGATTTGGTTTTAAAATGTAAAGCAAACGAGGTATTTTTTATTTTGAAAATATTCGGAACAGGACTGTAAAACTATAGGGACTTGACGATATGCGGGAGTGAAAAGAAAAAAAGACAGTCATTATGACTGTCTTTTTGTATCCGTTTGCGAAAGGACAGACTTAGCCTTTCAGGAAATTTCGTAGTACATACTGAAGGATACCTCCGTGACGGTAATATTCCACATCGACGCCAGAGTCCAGTCTCAGTTTTGCCTGAAACGCTACCTTTGATCCGTCGGGACGGGTGGCCGTGACATCTACTATTTTGCCGGGCGTAAGATCATGGGCCAGGCCAGAGATGTCGTAGGTTTCATCACCTTTCAATCCCAGTGTATCCTG
>JAOUOM010000302.1 GCA_029880385.1 Cyclobacteriaceae bacterium
GTATGATGGTACGTCATCCCAGAACTCATCCCAGTGGAGAGGGCTACACACGGTCAATGGACGAAATGATTATCAGGATGTAGCCAGGTCAGACTTTTCCATGGGATCGCGTGTTATCGGGTCGTTTTCGTACCGAAAAGAATATTTCAATGCCGGGGCATCTCAGATTTCCATTTTTTATAACGGACAGTCAGGACGTGTGTATTCCTACATTTATGATGATGGTGGCAACCTGACCAATGAAGATTCAAGAGAAAGGAGCCTGGTCTATATTCCGGCCAGTTCTACTGACATAAACCTTGTGGACTATACGGCCAACGGCACAACCGTGACGGCTGCCCAGCAATGGAGTGATTTGGAGGCATTTATCAATGCCGATCCGTACCTCAGCCAGAACAAGGGCAAATATGCTGGCCGAAATACCAACCGGTCTCCATTTGAATCGGTGCTTGACTTGCGCTTATTGCAGGACTTTTTTGTGGATGTAAATGGAAAAAGGAACACACTTCAGGTTTCATTGGATGTGTTTAACTTCACAAACCTGATCAACAAAGACTGGGGCCGAAGGTATTTTGTTTCGGATGGGGGCAATTTCCAGAGTGCCGAACTACTCCGCTATGAAGGAAGACAGGCGGATGGCACCACGCCTAACTTTTCATTCAGAAAAGGGTCAGATTGGCAGCCATGGAATATTGATGACTCAGGATTGTACAGTTCCAGATGGCAAATGCAGCTGGGTATTCGCTATAGTTTCAATTAAGGATTATCTGACATAAAAAAAACCGGGTTCCATAGGCGGAACCCGGTTTTTTTGTGTCCGGTTCGGAAAACGAAAGGGATACCTAGTTGTCCAATGCGTTGATCCAGGCCGCGATTTTGAGGGCATCTTCGCGCGATACCTGTGGCATGGGAGCCATGGGTGTTGCGTATTCCGGCCAGTTTTTGGGCTGGGGATTATAAATGAGTTCAAGGATTTTTTCATTGCTGTACTTTCGCTTGGCAATGGAAGTAAAGGCGGGCCCAACCACGCGGGTATCTTTCTGGTGGCAGGCCGAGCAGGTGTTTTTGTTAAGCAGGGGGGTAATTTCTGCATCTGTCGGTGTTGTGGCCTTTACAACGGGTTTTGGTGTAACGGGTTTTACCGGTCTACGCGTCGATACACTCGACCGATAGGTAGAGGTTTCACCCGGGGACAGTTTTGGGCCGGAAGGCAGGTTGTGGAGTGTGTAATAAAAGGTCGGGTGGAGTACACCATTCCCGTTTTCCCTTGCCACAAGGCCATTTACATATATTTCATGGACATAATGGGGGCGTATATGGTCCGTAACCAGCCGTATTTTCATGCCATCATCACTGACTTTTACACCCTTGAATGTAATTTCCTCAATGTTGATTTGGGGGCTACCGTAGACCGGATGGTATTTGTACGTATAGCTTTTTCCGGAATAGGAATCCAAATCTTCGGCACTTTCGAGGGACGCAGGCATGGTAAGCTCTATTTCAAACCCGTCGGGCATGGCTTTTACGGTTTTCATTTCAAAGGGGGTTTTGCCTGTCCAGCTCAGGTATTGCAGGCCGGAATTCGTTGTTCCTGCCGATCCCCATCCCCGGTTGGTTTCACCGGCAAAAAGGTTGCCGCTATTGTCCCAATCCATGCGTAATACACCTGACTGAAAGCCTGACCGGAAGTCAAAGGCAACCCCCTGGTATTGGCCGTCTATTTTTTCAAGTACCACACGCATGATCTTGCTTTGCCCCTGATCGCCCACAAAAGCCTGTCCGCTGAAGGGGCCAAACTTGCCGTCTGTTTCGTCAATGACAATTTCCGTATTGGATATCCCCAATATTCCATGGGGCAGGATGACGGCCGGAAGCTGAAATTCCGGAAATTTCTCCTTCATTTGATAGAGGAGGTTCGGGTTTTCCTCATTTCGTATATTTTCGGGCTTAATGTACTGGCCTTTTTCCTTTACCTGCATGGGATCGGCCACGGCATAAAGTTGTTCGGTGGTAAGCGATAGTGGCGAACCTTCCATGCCCGTCCATTTTAGCCCGGCAGGATGTCCGATAAAACTGCCTTTTGGTACGTACCAGACAGCTCCCGACCCTATCCAGTCGCCCTGGTTGTCCGTATAGAAAAATTCACCGTCGATCATGCCAATGCCTGCGGGCGACCGCATACCGGTAGCCCAGGGTTGTATCGTGCCGTCTTCCCTGATATTAAGCGTCCAGCCACGCCAGGGTACACGGCTTTCGCCCCGCCACCATTCTTCATCCCCAAATGCCACATTACAGGTCACAAAAAAGGAACTATCCGGGGCTATTTTGGGGCCAAAGGAATACTCATGATAGTGTGCCGACAAGGGCCATGCATAGATGGTCTCGTACACATCGGCGATCCTGTCGCCATTTTCATCGATGAGTTTGGTCAGCTCACCACGTTGTGCTGTATAGAGTGCTCCGTCAAGATAGGCAATCCCCAGTGGTTCATGGAGGCCGGAGGCAAACAAACGAAAATTGGGTTGCGTACCCTTTTTCATGCCTGGATTTTCGATGATCCAAACGTCCCCACGACGGGTACATACGGCCAGGCTGCCATCGGGCAGGGTTTCCACGCCGCCGACTTCCAGATGGATTCCTTCAGGTACCGGTACGGTGGTCATGCGGTAATAGTCTGCTTCGACAGGTTTTCTGCCCTGCCCCCGGAGTGGGGTGGAAAATAGGCCCGCTAACAGTGCGAGCAGGATGAGGTATGTATGCATTTGAATTTGTCTTAATCGTTCCATTTGTTACAGTTTACCAGATGATGGAATAGGTGATGGCCGGTGAATCCACGGCAATGATCAGTTCAGTCACGTCACCCGATCTTCTGATAATCGGGGTTTGCCCGCTTACCATTTTGATATAATACTGCTGGTCATTGATAGCGTAGGATCCGTCGGGCATTTGGCGGATCGATTCTCCTTCGGCTAGCTTTAAATACAGGTTTTGAAAGGAGTCGACTTCTTTCAGGTATAGGCTGTGCAGGAGGTATGTCTCTGTCGGGTCAGGGGAAATGCGGGTCAGAATTTCCATTCCGTTATAAAAATGCCTGAATACGGGTTGTCCAGTTTCTGCGTCAAGCTGGTATCCTTTACTGAAAAATGAAGGCTTTTCGCCCGTCTCCGGAAAAGCGGATTGGCTGTCTGTCAGATAGGCGAGGGGTTGATTGCGAAATGTCCATTGCGTGGCACCACGGGGACGAAACGATCCATTGCCACGGTCTTCCCACATCGGGGTAGCATCTAAAAAGGGCCCCCGCCAGACGCTGATCAGGTTGCCGGCATTTAGGTCGTAGATGTAGTGTACACCGGACGGGTCTCCTACAGCGATGGTATGGGATAGTTTTGGTCCATTATCCCTGAAGGCGACAAACCCGCGGTGAAGCTTTGGGCTTCCTGCCGGTTCCACCCAGATCGGGGAGGACAATCCGTTCATTTCCGGATAGGAATCATAGGCATGGAATGGTTTGTCATAGGTAGCACTTCCCCTAACAAAAAAACCAAGGCGCGGGGGTATCCACCCGTCTGTTTTGAAATTATGGATTTCAAATGAATAGGTGCCGGGTTCAAGGGTTATATTCGTTTCCGGCCTTGACCACCAGCTGGAAGCCGGCTGATCGATCATGGTTTTTCCTGCGAGTACAAACTTAATTCCACCCGAATAGCCGAGGGTAAATGTATAGGTGTCAGTAGTTTTGATCTCAACCTGCCCTTTGAATAAAAGCCCGTAGGCATTTTCTGATTCAGCTAATCCCACATCAATGGCACTGGTGGCCATGCTTCGGACAGGTGTTTTGAAATCATCACTGGATCGGAATTCACCTTTGTAGACCTGGCATGTCAGGCTGGAAACACCGGCATCACTTTCTTTCAGTAGGCGGTAGCGGATGTTGCGGATAGCTACCGGGCCGTGATCGCCCTGTATCATGATGGGACCCGTTGCTGCCTCTCCCTTTGAGATGGGGCCACCGGTTGGCAGGGGTACTTCGAGGTTCGCATGGAGTCGTATACCATTCAAGTCGACATATTCGAAGCGTGCATTGGAAATCTTGTTGCCCTTGTCGTCAAATACGGGTGCATGAAACATGATTTTCAATTCCTGCCACAGCCCCGGTGCTTTTGCCGCATTGGTGGCAGGTGG
>JAOUOM010000303.1 GCA_029880385.1 Cyclobacteriaceae bacterium
GAAGACACGGCCCAAAACACCCTGACACGTCCGGAGGCACTGAAAAATGCCCCTGATCGTTCCGGAGATTTTTTCAAAGTACCCAAAGTGCTGGATTGACAACCAACCAACATGATCCACCGCCCATTTACCCTACTCGCAACCGGGATTTTTGTCCTGACATGTCTGCTCACGGCATATTTTTACCTGGAAGGAACTAACCTGACTCTCGGCTGGCAACTGGCTACCGGTGCAGAAAAAGAAACCCTTACGGTACATTCTTTTCAAAAAGGCCCGTTTCATTTCGAAATAACAGGGGAGCAATACATCCTTACCGAGCGTTTTGGCGCAGATCCTATCCGCATTCATCCTGCCATCACCCAAGGCTACCTGGCCTTTATATGGTTGGCTATATGTGGCCTGCTTGCCGCTACTACTTACTGGAAGCGATGGTGGTTTTTAGGCGCCGGAGGATCAATGTTGCTTTTCATCAACTTCCTTGACCTGGATGCTACCGGTTTTTTAGGTCAGTTTGCAAAGACAGGCACAATGTTACTGATGGCATTTACGCTTGCCCCTGCCTACTTTTTCCATGCCTTCAGGACTCAGGCTACTTTCTTTCATCGGTGGATTGGGATATTCTCACTGTCATTCCTGTTGTTTGTATACTTTGCCTTTTCGGTTCCCCAATCGACTGGGTATTTGCTCGATCATGCACACTATAGCCTGGCGGTGATTGCCGTCTTTTATGTGTTTCTCATTTCCGAAGAAATTATTTTTGCCCTCCTTTGGCTGGTTACCCGAAGCAGGGGGAGCCATCACAATGATCGGCATTTTGTGATTTTCTCCTTATTCTACATTGGGTACCTCACATTGTATTACGGCAAAAAATCCGGGCTATTCCCGGTCGAAATTGCCTTCCCAAACCCATTGCTACTATTGGGTATTTCCATGATACTGGCCCTGTGGTCATTCCGGTTCAAGCAGGCTGGTTATGATAAAATTTCAGAAAAATCACTGGATATCAGGTACCCGCTGTTTTTTATGGGCCTGGTCACTATGGGGTTTCTGGGAATGGCCTTCAGCCGGGGAAATGATCCGGTCTTCGAATCCATACATTACATCGTCCTATATGCTCACCTGGGGTTTGGCTTTATGTTTTTCGCCTACATTTTCATCAATTTTTTTACGGCGGTCATGCAAGGCCTTCCGGTCTATAAAATTGTATATAAGGAACGGAATTTTCCCTACCTGTCAGCTCGCCTGGGTGGGCTGGCAATCGTGGCAGCCTTCTTTTTTGTATCCGACAAGCAGGCACTTATTCACATGATGGGTGCAAAATTTAACTACGAAGGTGACTATTATGCGGCCATGGGAGAGCAACGCCTGGCAGATGAATATTACCGACATGGAAGTGTGCATTCGTGGAATAACCATTATGCGAATTATCAACTGGGATTTAGGGCACTTGAAAAAAGTGATATCAACGAAGCCATCTACCGGTTTTCAAGCGCAACAAAAAAAAATCCAAGCCCCCACGCCTATGTCAACGCCTCCAACGCCCTGGTAGCCGCCCAGGATCACAGCCGCGTGATCAGCCTGTTAAACAAGGGCTTGATTGATTTCCCATCCAACCCCGAAATCAGCAATAACCTCGCGCTCTCCCATATCAAATCCGGTAGCCGGAACGAAGCATTGAGTGTCCTGACACAGGCAGATAAAACAGAAAAATGGAACCAGGCGGTCAATGTAAACAAATGGGCGGTCGGGTCAATAGAAACCCCTCTGGAGGCATATGACAAGGGTAATATAGCGGTAAAAGCAAATATCCTGGCCAAATCAAACCCGGTCAATGACCTTGCACTGGCCGACTCATCCCTGCTCAACCGCGTTAACCTGCATGCCATTGCCTACCTGGTCAATGCCAGCTGGAAACTACAGCAGGCTCCCACCTCTCCCTACCGTGACCTCTATATAGGTTCCACTCTTTCCGCAGACATTCAAAAAGACATCCGATATGCCACAGCCATCAATAGTTATTTTAACGGTAATGTCACGGATGCGCTTCGTCAATTGGATATCTTATATGAAAACGCACATCAGTTTGAAAAAAGCTACTTTTTGAATGGCTTAGGGTTACTAGCTCTTGAGCAAAATGCCTATCGGCTTGCCTTGACATATTTTGAACAAGCCCTGGAACGACGATCCGATGAAGCCTATTTTTATAGGGCCGTGACGCTGATGGAAGATCAAAACTGGCCAGAGGCACGCAAAGCCTGGGAATTGTTGGTAAAAAGAGATTCAAGTTACCAGCGTCAATACGGGGAAATAGGGAACGTACTAAATGGAAATGACGATGGGAGCAGTCTCTATACCTATTACCGGGTCAAGGATTTCGATATTCAGGAACTATCCAAAAGAATCTCTTTATTCACCGATTTCCCCATTGATCAATTCTGGGATCGTTGCATGGTTGTTTTTAGCACCCAAAAACCCGAAATGCTTTCGGCATTATTTCCCGTTTTGCAGGCAAGACTCAGTCAGGAAAGCAGGGACAAATTTCAGCAATATATGACAAGCCAGTCCGATCCATCTGTCGTGACAATGGAAGAAGTAGCTAAAAATCACCTCGTTCCCTGGAAAATGGCTGTCCTCTTTTCAAACCCCACTATTCTACCCGAAGACAAGTACAACATACTGGTCGATGCGCGTGACCATGCCGGGCTTGATCCTTCCTATTGGTACATGTATTGTTTTTCTGCCTTGCAAATGGGGCTATCGGAATACGCCGACGAAGGGTTAATGCAGGTAAAACAGCTGGTTTCTAAAAAGGAATTCGATATTTTTGAAAAGAAATACCTGGAGCAAAGAAAGCAGGTGCAGGAGCAATTCAGCAGCTGGTCTTCGGGAACGCCGGGTACACCCCAATAAAAAATGACAGAATTTTTCAAATTGGGAGAAGGCCACCTCACCCCGGGCCTCTCCTATGACATTGCCCAAAAAAAAATAAAATGTGGCATTGATGAAGCCACTAAAGCCATTGTGCGGCAAAGCCAGCAAAACGTAGAGGAAATTGCCGGCAGGGCCGAAACCGTATACGGAATCAATACCGGATTTGGCCCGCTTTGCGATACCAAAATTTCACCAGAAGAAACCCGTAAACTGCAGGAAAATATCCTCAGAAGCCATAGTGTGGGTGTTGGGAACCCGGTACCAGAGGTCATTGTGCGACTGATGATGATCACCAAACTTCATGCACTTTGCAAAGGCTATTCGGGTGTGGCATTGGAAACCCTCGAACGGATACTTTATTTTCTGGATCACGATATATTGCCCGTCGTACCAAACAAAGGCTCTGTGGGAGCCAGCGGAGATCTTGCCCCTTTGGCGCATTTGTTTTTGCCGCTGATCGGGCTTGGCGAAGTGATGTACCAGGGAAAAGCCTACGATTCCATGGCGATTTTGAGGCAGCACCAGCTTGAGCCCCTGGTATTAGGCCCCAAGGAAGGGCTGGCCCTGATCAACGGCACACAATTTATTTTGTCGTATGCCGTATGGGGACTGGCCCGCATGTACAATTGCCTTGAAGTCGCGGATATCATTGGTGCCATGTCTTTGGAGGGGATGTTGGGGTCTATTGCTCCATTCAAATCAAAACTTCATGATATTCGTCCATTTGCTGGTTCGATGCTCGTGGCACACCGTCTCCATACCTTGTTAAAGGATTCGGAAATGCTTGCATCACACGCCAATTGCAGCCGTGTTCAGGATCCCTATTCACTTCGCTGCATGCCGCAGGTACACGGGGCTTCGCGAAATGCCTGGAAGCATTTAATGGAATTAACAACCATCGAACTCAACTCGGTTACGGACAACCCCATTATTTTAAGTTCAGAAGAATCCATTAGTGGTGGCAATTTTCATGGGCAATTGCTGGCGTTACCGCTGGATTACTGCGCATTGGCCGCTGCCGAAATCGGAAATATTTCGGATCGCCGCACCTATCTTTTGCTTGAGGGCAAAGAAGGACTTCCCCGTTTGTTAATGAAACATACGGGTATAAACAGTGGCTTTATGATCCCCCAGTATACGTCAGCGGCACTGGTCAGTGAAAACAAATCACTGGTGTGGCCTGCCAGTGCCGACAGTATCCCTACCAGCCTGGGGCAGGAAGACCATGTAAGTATGGGCTC
>JAOUOM010000304.1 GCA_029880385.1 Cyclobacteriaceae bacterium
CTATTTTTTGCAGGGTGAAGAACCATTTTTTATTGATAATATCATTTCACACATAGAGGCCAATGCCCTGGATGATTCACAAAAAGGATTCAATCAATATGTACTCTATGGCAGGGATGCGGATGTCCCGACGATCTTGTCGGTAGCGCGTAAATATCCCATGATGGGTGAGCGCCAGGTGGTGATCGTGAAAGAGGCTCAGGAACTCAAAGGGCTGAACAAGGAAGATAACCAGAAAATGCTGGTAGCCTATCTGGAAAATCCTCTTCCTTCCACGGTGCTTGTCTTTGGTTATAAGTACAAAAACATTGATAAGCGGACCAAATTTGGGAAAGCCATTGAGAAAAACAGTGTTTTCCTGCATTCCAAACGCATATACGACAATCAGGTACCCGGATGGATACAAAGCTATGCCCAGGCTCGTCAGGTGCGGGTGTCACAACGTGCGGTCATGTTGTTGTCAGAAAATATAGGAAACAACCTCCAGCGCCTGTCAAATGAGATTGAAAAACTCTTGCTGAATGTAGGAGAAGGGGGTGAAATAAGTGAGAAGGAAGTTCACCGGTTTGTGGGAATCAGTAAGGAGTATAATATCTTCGAATTGCAAAATGCCCTCTCGGTCGGCAATCTGGCCAAAGCACTGAAAATCGCCAATTTTTTCTCGGCCAACCCATCCAACAACCCCCTGGTTTTGACGTTGTTTAGCTTGTTTTCTTATTTTACAAAATTGCTCCTGATCCATGAATCGCCCAGTAAGGAAAAAAACGCCCTAGCTTCCCGCATTGGTGTCAATCCTTTTTTTGTAGAGGAATACCTGGCAGCAGCACGCAGGTATTCACTTCCACGGGTATTGCAAAATATCGAACTGATCCACCAGGCCGATCTGCACTCCAAGGGCATTGGGTTTTCGATGGGAAAGGACAAAGAAGGGGAATTGCTAAAAGAGCTGGTTTTTAACCTGATGTACGATTCTAACTGACGCAAGTACAACGCTGCAAAAATGGCAATGCCGCAGGGAGAGGGGCGGCCAAAAGGACAGGGTAAAATTATTTGCTTCAAAAATCCATATCATTTGAAAGGGCATTTCGTTAATTGTTTAGTTTTGTCAAACGACTAATTACATTGTATAGATTTTTAGTTTTTCTCATCGCCAGTTATGCGCTTGGGTTGTTGGCTCAGGAGCATCCGGCAGCTTTTTCCGTCGAATTGCAGCTTCAGTCCATAGAAGCCATGATCAGTGAAGGGGACTATGGGCAGGCCATAGCCAGACTGGAGGCGTTGCCACGTGATCATCATTTTCGAGATCGGATCGAATACAATCGGGCCCTTTGTGAGCTTTATCAGACGGGCAGGACGGGCCCTTTGACAGACTTTATCCGTTTCGGGGAAACCCCACATCTCGTACAGCAGGCCAGTTTGGATGCCGGACGCTATTTTTTTGACCGAAACAAGTACACGTCATCCATTCATTACCTGCGTCAGGTGACTGAGTCGTTTCTGGCAACCCGAGAAAAAGCATGGCGAAATTATCAACTGGGTTATTCATATTTTCATACCGGTCAGCCGGATTCTGCTCACTATTTCCTGAAAAGATCTGTTTCGCAAATGCCTGGCGGATGGCCCAGAGCCTCCTATTACCTGGGGTTGCTGGCGTATCAGCAGGGGGATGTACAGGAAGCACTGCATTCATTTTTACTGGCTGAAAATGATCCGGAATTACGGCCTTTGGTGGCTGTATTTACGGCGCATATCTACTATCAAAGGGGAAATTACCCTGAACTGTATGCCTATGCCGAATCACGTCTGGAGCTGGTTGATAAGAAAGGAAAGGCTTCTTTGTACCGGTTTATGGGGGAGGCATATTTTGACCAAAAAGATTACCGGAAAGCTGCGGAAAACCTGCAAAGTAGTCTGGATTTGCAATCGGGCGCAGTTGAGGCCATTCATTATTATAAATTAGCCTATGCCTATGACCGTTTGAAAAACAGTACGAAAGCGATTCAGTATTACAAAGTGGCCGCCTTGGAATCGTCAGAAACCGGGCAGCTTGGTGCATTTCGTTTGGGGCAACTCTATTTAAACCAAGCGGATTATCAGGAGGCCATTGCGGCGTTTAGGGCTGCTTCGGTGCTTGATTATGATAAGCCGCTGGCTCATCAGTCCGCATTTTTGAGAGCCAAATGTCAGGTACAGGCGGGTCAATACGCCGATGCTATTCAGTCACTAGAAACATTTTTGCGTGAGGCAAACCAAAGCCTTTATGCCGAAGAGGCCCGTGACCTGCTGGCTACCTCTTATATGAATACCTCTGATTTTGATGCAGCGATACGTTATCTCGAAGGGGTCGGCACAGGCTCTGCTTTGCAGCGGGAAGCCTACCAGAAAGCAAATTTTTACAAGGGCACCTTGCTTTTGCAGGCGGGCAAACTAAGCGAGGCCATTTCCTGTTTGTTGAAATCGCAGAAGTATACACCCGACCGGGAAATTTTTTACAGATCCAGTCTTTTGCTTGGCGAGTGCTATTCCCTACGTCAGGAAGGGGCCCTGGCCATGACGCATATGAAAACAGCGCGTCAGGCGGGCATGGCATATCCGGATATCTATGTACAGGCGTTGTATGGGCTGGGGTATGGATATTATAATTCCGCTTCATACACCGATGCACTGGGAGAGTTCCGTACGTTCTTAAACGCCAGCACAAGCGACCATCCGTTTTATCAGGATGCAAGGGTGCGTTTGGCCGACTGTTATTATATCCAAAAGGAATATGCCCAGGCATTGGATCACTATCGAAAGGCTGTAAATGGCAGCAGCGCGGATTATGCAACTTTTCAAATGGGGCTTGTGTACTACCTCACCAACGACATTTCGCATGCCACCGAAATGTTTGAAAAAGTGGTTCGTCAATTTCCAAATTCAGAATATGCCGATAATGCCCTCTTGCAATCGTCACAGATGTTGATGGAGAAAAGTGTATTTGACAAAGCCGAGAAAGGCTATTCACGCCTGGTTTCGGGTTATCCCGATAGTCCGTTGGTGCCCCAGGCCTTATTGGGGCGTGCCCTTTGCCGGGTTAATTTGTCAGACTATCGGCAGGCAGAACGTGATTTCGCAGACATATTGGATCGTTTTATTTCACACGCAGCCAGTGAGAATGCGCTGTTGGGCTTGCAGGATCTGCAGTCCAGGGGGTATCAGGTGACGGGTTTTGACAATTACATTGAGCAAATGAGGCGGATCAATCCTGACAGCCGCAACCTGGAGGCGATCGAATTTGAGCAGGCCAAGTCATATTATTTTAACCAGCAGTATGAAAGTTCCGTAAGCCGGTTGGAAAAATACCTGGGCAAATATGCCGGCTCCCCCTTTGCCTACGATGCGACATATTACCTGGCCGACAGTTATTATCGTCTTGAAAACTGGCGCAGGGCTGTGGAGGTTTATTCACAGTTATTGCATTACACACAGGGTTCATATAAAATGCGGGCATTGGATCGTCGGGGAAAGGCACTGGTACAGATGGGTGACATGGTCATGGCCCTGCGGAACTACCAGTGGATGGAAGGGGAGGCGTCTACCTCAAAAGACCTGAATACAGCCCAGACAGGTGTACTGAATTGTTATATCGAACTGAAATCCTATGACAGTGCACTGGTTTATACGGACAAATTACTGAGTAGTACCGGGATAACGGCATCGGCTGAAGTCGGCATACACCTGTCAAGAGCAAAAGTTCAGTTGGCAAAAAAAGAAAAGGGAAAGGCTTCAGAGGAACTTGTATATGTTATTACAAATGGTACGGATGAGCAGGCAGCAGAAGCCCATTACTTGATGGCCCTTTTGCAATTCGAAGATCAAAACCATGTCACATCCATTGAGACCCTGCTTCACCTAATCGAAGTATATGGAAGTTTCAGGCAATGGACGGATCGGGCTTATTTATTATTGGTAGACAATTACATGGCAATGGGGGAATGGCTTCAGGCACGTGCTACAATAGAATCTATTTTGGCAAAAAGTGAGAACAGGGAATTAGTAAGAGAAGCAAAGGCAAGGGAAAAACGGCTTGAAGAATTAGAAAACCAGTTGATTTTGCAAAAACCTAAAGACACGGTACGAAAATGAGGAATGGTGCACTCTTGATAGTGATGATCCTGGCCGCTGTAGTC
>JAOUOM010000305.1 GCA_029880385.1 Cyclobacteriaceae bacterium
AGCGGGACGGGTATCTGGTCGTAACGGGTGGCTGGCTGATCATGTCGCTCTTTGGGTCGATTCCATACATGCTAAGTGGGTCGATACCGGATATTTCCAATGCTTTTTTTGAAACGATTTCCGGCTATTCGACTACTGGTGCTACCATTCTCACGGATATTGAAGCAGTGCCAAAAGGGATTTTGTTCTGGAGAAGTCTGACCCAATGGATTGGTGGAATGGGGATTATCGTTTTGACTGTGGCGATTTTGCCAATTTTAGGAATTGGTGGCATGCAGCTTTTTGTTGCAGAAGCACCGGGGATTTCGCCCGACAAATTGCAACCGCGGATCAAGGAAACAGCCAAGCGGCTATGGCTCATATACCTGGGCCTCACCGTGGCAGAAATCATTTTACTCTGGGTGGGGGGCATGACGTTTTTTGATGCCGTCAATCATGGGCTGACGACCATGGCAACGGGTGGTTTTTCTACCAAAAATGCAAGCATCGCTTACTATACGTCACCTTTTATTCAGTATGTGATCATTGTTTTCATGTTTTTGGCGGGGACGAATTTTACCATTACCTACTACGTAATGAAGGGCAAGTTTTTGAAGGTGTTGAGCAATGAGGAATTTAAAGCGTATAGCCTGATGACGTTGGCTTTGTCTGTTTTCGTTGGTGTTTGTGTTTATTTTTTGGGGAATGAAAGTTTCGAAAAATCGTTTCGTGATGTCCTTTTTCAGTTTGTGTCCATCATTACCACCACAGGCTATATTACATATGATTATTCTACGTGGGCACAGTTTATCATTGTGATCATTTTTATCCTCATGTTTATTGGGGCTTCGGCGGGGTCTACGGCGGGAGGAGTAAAAATAGTGCGCCACCTCATCTTGTTTAAAAACAGTATACTTGAGCTCAAGCGTCAAATACACCCATCGGCCGTGATACCCGTACGGTTTAATTCGAAAGCAGTAAGCAGGGAAATTACGTTCAATATCCTGGCATTTATCATGATTTATATATCCATTTTTGCCTTGGGTTCAGTTATCATTAGCATTTTGGGTGCTGACCTTCTGACATCCATAGGGGCAGTGGCTACCTGTCTGGGAAATATTGGGCCTGGCCTGGGCAAAGTAGGCCCTGTGGATAATTTTGCTCATTTGCCTGCAGCGAGCAAATGGGTACTTTCGTTTTTGATGTTGCTGGGCAGGCTTGAACTGTTTACTGTGCTAATCTTGTTTACACCCTATTTTTGGAGAAAAACCTAATCATGTTTTTACAAAATTTCATTATCTGGAGCCCTGACCCGGCTATCGTTACCCTTCCATTTTCGCTTATTGGACTTTCGGATCGCCCGATCGTGTGGTATGGCCTGTTGTTTGCCCTTGGCTTTATCATTAGTCAGCAGGTCATGTACCTGCTGTATAAAAAGGATGGAAGGCCCGAACGGGATGTGGACACGCTTACTACTTTTATGGTGATTGCCACCATTGTTGGTGCCCGATTGGGACATGTGTTGTTCTATAATCCCTCTTACTATTTTTCTGATCCGATCCTTATCCTGAAAATCTGGGAAGGTGGCTTGGCCAGTCATGGGGGTGCCATTGGTATTTTGCTGGCTATATGGCTTTATTCCAATTATGAAATCCGCTCCAAATGGTTTTTGGTTTTGCCCGTTAAACTATCAATCAAAAAGGTGAAACGGGTAGGTCAGGATTTTTTGTGGGTGGCCGACAGGCTGGTTATTGTAACGGCATTGACGGGTGCCTTAATCCGGACCGGGAATTTTATGAACTCGGAAATGGAAGGCAAAGAAACCGGATCTTCGTATGGGGTGGTATATGCCCGTGGCACCAAAGAGGTGCTGGCCTATGATGAAAACAAGATTGAATCGGTTGTCTTTACCAAGGGCGGAAAAATGGAATCCGCGATTGACGGACAGGTGCCTGTAACGGCTATCATCAATTTTGCAAAGGGATTTACGGTTGATGAGAAGGAAAAACGGTTTATTGAGACAGGGATCAAACGAACATTAAAAACCTATCCCGAAGCAGCCCAACATATAAATTTTGGCGATTACAACGATCCGCTACGTTATGACGTCCTTACATCCGATACCGGGGATAAAATTGCCATTTATGGTGTGGCGACAGTACGCCATCCGGCTCAGTTGTATGAGGCAGTCTATTGTATTCTCATTATGCTGGTTCTGATATGGGTGTGGAAAAACAAACGGCAAAAGGTACCTGTGGGGTTTTCTTTTGGTTTGTTTATGATGTTGCTATGGTCCCTTCGGTTTGTGGATGAATTTTTCAAAATGAACCAGGAGGCTTTTGAAGACAGCCTCCCGCTTAATATGGGGCAATGGCTTAGTATCCCCATGTTTTTGATTGGACTTGTGGTAATGGTTCGTGGATTTAGAAATGATAAAAAAGAGATAAAATGAAAGTAATTTTTTCAGGAATTGTACTGGTTAGCTTGACCTTGTTGTCATCCTGTTTTGACCTTAGCAGAGACGTAATGTGCGGAAGCTCGTCGGACGTGTCCAATGTTGAATTATATGTAATTGAATTGGCAGGCCAGCAATCCGTGGCACTCGATCCGGCAATACCCCTGGTGAATCTTTGCCAGTATTATGACCCGGCAGGGGTGAATAGCTTTCAGGGGATCTACCATGTAGATGGTACAGTGATTGAGGATTGTTCGACCGAAGCGTGCATTAGTGTACGCGATTTGGCAAGCCCCTTTTGTGTGGTTGTTTACGATACGATTGTTTACGATGGGACGACTACCTATCAATTGCTCCAGCGTTGGGAATTTGCTAACTTCTTCAATACGTTGGGACAATTTGTCCACCCTCCCTGTAATGTATTGGAACCCTATTTTGATTTTTCCCCGGGAGAAACCGCCACCAATAGCGTTAGCGGGTTGGCGCGTTTTCAAAATAGCTACCAGATGGTTTTAGAAGACCGTGATTCTTTGATCTTTGTCAATCAGATTGAGTCAACTTCTATTGCGGATTTGCCTCCCTATACGGCTATTGTTGAAACCATGCTCCAGGATTTCTTTGCTTTAAATGCATCCATTCGATACAAAATAATTGAGGATGAGATGACCCTGACCAGCGACAAAAGTGACTGGCAAATAAAGCTCTATCAAAAATCCCTGTAACTAGGTTAGTTTACCTGCACATTCTCGTTAAGAATCCGGGATAACTCTGACAGTCTGCCTTTCTCAAAATAGGAGGGAAGGCTGTCAAGAGGCGGGAATCTTTCGTCTGGTTCGAAATTGATGTAGTCCTGTACGGTAAGGCCTTCGATGGTTCTGCGATTGATCGCCTGCCTGAATCGTGTGCCTCCCTCATCATCCTGATAATTGTACGCGAGGTAATCCATGAAAAAAGTATGGGCATGGATCCAATAACGGTATTCATCCTGAAAATCTTCACCGCCGTTCTGGGCTTCAAATGTGATTTTTATGGCGTGGTAGGGCTCTCCGTTAAAAGTTATTTTTCCCATGTATTCTTTCTGTACGGAAACATCGTTAAGCGGATAGGGTAATTGGAAAAAATAGAGTACGGAATTAATCGAGCGCCCATATTTCGCTTTCCATTCTTCACTTATGCTGACAGGTAGCCCTTCAATGTGTCGGCTAAACCGGGTGCTGTTAACCAGGGAATCCAAAACAAAGCCTGTCGAATCCTGAAAACTGCGCGTATAGAGAAACGCATTACCTGTACGACTGACGCTATAATGTTTGTCACGAAAGTCAAATGACACATTTTTTTCCTTTAACACGGAGCACCCATGCACGGCTATGGACTGGTTGATGATAGCTTGTGCCTCTTCTTTTTTCTGTCGGCTACAACCAAACGAAAGCATGAGGATAATGGTGATGTATAAAATATTTTTCATTTGTGTGATTGATTTATACAAGGTAGGGACGTGAAATTAAGCACTAGAGTTGACAGGCTATTACCGGGCTGCGGATAAAAGTGAGAATTGGTGAAATTATTATTTTTTTCGCTTGTTTTCCGGATGCACTTTAATTGCTACATTTGGCTTCGTAAGCGGGTGTAGCTCAGTTGGTAGAGCGTCAGCTTCCCAAGCTGAAGGTCGTCGGTTCGAGACCGATTACCCGCTCCAGTCATTCTGCAGGATGTGTCCATCC
>JAOUOM010000306.1 GCA_029880385.1 Cyclobacteriaceae bacterium
GCACTGGGCTCTGTAAAAGGGAAAAACGAAGGTCTGAACCGAATCTGGGTTTCTTTCCCGAAAAATTCCCGGGCAAAATTATAAAGGGTGTGTTTTAAGTCCTTGAATCCAACGTTTTTGTCAATGTAGAGCCCTTCTACCTGATGAAAATAGCAATGTGCCCGTGCTGAAATAGCCTCATTTCGATACACGCGGCCTGGCATGATGGAGCGAAAAGGAGGTTTTCTCCCTTCCATCAAGCGTACCTGAACCGTCGAGGTGTGCGTACGCAACAGCATATCGGGATTTTTTTGAATAAAATACGTATCCTGCATCTCACGGGCCGGATGATTTTCAGGAAAATTCAAGGCAGTGAAATTATGCCAGTCATCTTCTATTTCCGGACCTTCCTCCACATTGAAACCCTGCCGCTCGAAAATTTGAATTATCCTGTTTTTTACAATGGATAACGGATGAAGACCACCTGTCAGGTTTGGAATCCCGGGTAAGGTAACATCAATTGAGGTTGATTCTGCATTGGATTTGGACTCCTTCAATCCCCGGATCAGGTCTTTAAACCGCTCTTCGGCCAGATCCTTTAATTCATTCAATGCTGCCCCATAGGCCTTTTTTTGCTCATTGGGAACGTCCTTAAAACCCGCAAAAAGTTCGGATATGATGCTTTTTCGACTTATATACTGCATGCGGAAATTTTCAAGCTCCGCATCGTTGGATACGCTTGCACGGATTAATTCTTCCCGAACCGCTGCTACCTTATCAAACATACGTTTTTTAATTAAGCGGCAAAAATAATAATCCTTGGCAGGATTTGGCTATTAAATGAAAAGTTCAGGCAGATTTACTAATATGCAATGTTTGATTTTCCCTGGCCCTTTTTTTATCATTTTTCATCACCCGGATCAGGCGAAGGTCAAAAAACAATCCGAAAAGGAAGGATAGGATGCCTATAGACAATAGAAGGGTAGTGTCGCCTAAAAAATCAAACTGAAAGACAAACAAAACAACCAGCATATTAAATGTGACCAGGATCAGGGTGGACTGACTGTGATTAAATCCCTGCTTCAGTAAGATATGATGAATATGTTTTTTATCCGGGTAAAATGGCGATCTGCCTTGCGACAACCGCAGGAGGATCACCCGGATGGTATCGTAGACGGGAATTATTAAAAGAGCGAAACTCAGCGAAACACTCGTTGTTGTGACCGGCTGGACTACATTTTGATTAATAAACACAATGGCCATACTGATCAAAATATACCCTATCAACAGGGATCCGGTATCTCCCATGAATATTTTGGAGGGATGCCAGTTAAACAACAGGAAGGCAATTATCGCCCCTGCAAGTACCATGGAGACATACAAGAAAAACACATGACCCAACAGGTAAAAATAAACACCAAAAACGATGGAATTTACTAATGCAACACTGCCGGCCAAACCATCTATGCCATCAATCAAATTGAATGCGTTGATCAAACCTATGATAACAAACATTGAAAACAGACCTGACAACAGTTCATTCATCTCGCCAATGCCAAACACCCCATACAATCCAATCAGTCGAATATCGGCAAAATAGACCGCCAAAAACGCAGCCAATAATTGATAAATGAATTTTTGATTGGCATACAAACTGGAAATGTCATCGCGAATACCCAGAATAAAAATAATGGTCATGCCGGCCAAAAAGAACTTATATGAGACAATTTCAGAAAATGAAACCGTGAAAATCAGTGAGACACAAATGCTACAAAAAATAGCGATTCCGCCAAGAGATGGCGTATTATATGTGTGGATTTTTCTTTTATCCGGCTGATCCAATAAATCTATCGACCGAACAAACCGTATGATAATCGGAAACAAAGCCAGGGCGAACAAAAAAGCTATGGAAATCGCAATTAGGAGCATAAGACACTAATGAAATTGCAATTTATAACTTAAGTCAGAAATAATTGGACAAAGTCGTTGAATTCCTGTATTTTTTCGTTAAACAAGGAAATTTCATGCTCAGGTCAATAGGCAGACTCCTGTCCTCTAATCAATACATAGATTGTTCTAATTATTATTTTCAAATCAAACCCAAATGACCAATTCTGGAGATAAAACCTGTCCAATTTTACTCGGCTTTTTATATGATGTAGTTCCCTTATTTCCCCACGATATCCCATTGCCTGTGCCAAACCTGTTATTCCCGGTTTGTGTGTGTGCCGCTGATAAAATTTTTCTACTTTACCCTTATAATGTTCATTCATCTCGATGGCATGAGGCCGGGGGCCTACTATTGCCATATCTCCTCTTAATACATTAAAGAACTGAGGAAGTTCATCCAGACTGGTTCTACGTAAAATCATCCCAAACTTCGTCACTCTAGGATCATTTTTTACTGCCCATTTTATGTCTGCTTCTGAATTCACTACCATTGTCCTGAATTTATAACATTCAAAGATTTGGTTATTTTTCCCATGGCGTCGCTGCCTAAAAATAATCGGTCCTTTTGACTCCAATAGGATAATCAATGCAATAAGTGGATATAGCCAGCTTATTAAAAGAAAAATTACTGCCAATGAAAAAATTATATCAAACGACCGCTTTAATACCCTATTCAATACATTGTCCAAAGGCAGGTCATTTACATCAATGATGGAAATGTTATTAAAGCGCTTAAGTGTATATATTTTTGGCTGATAGGCTGCAAACGTTGGGAGCAATTTCACCTTTACAAATTCATTATCAGCTCTTTCAATAATTTGATCAATGATCGGTTTTTTTAAGTGACCACTGACATAAATAAAGTCTAATTCGTTCCATTTTGCCTGTAAAAAATCACTAATTGAGCCGAGGTGAAGTGAATTTCCTATAGACGACTGATTTTCACCATAGAAACCAAAGCAACGAATCCCATGGTCTTTTGTCTTGCCCAAAGCTTCATAAAGTGACGTGCCCAGATTATCATACCCCACAATCACGGCATTCCTGAAATTCCGCCCAACACGTCGATACCTATTCAGCGCACTATGGATAAGCAATCTGTTTATTGCAATCAAAATAAACAATGAAATAAAAAACGTACCCAAAAAACCTCTTTGGAGGCTGTTAAACTCAGAAAAAAACCAAATAAATAATATGGCAGATATAAATACAGAGGTAGTTCTCAGTGATTGATTGAGTGTTTGGATATATTCGCTGCTTCTTCCTATTTTGAAATCTTTGATGATAGCCTCTATGGCAATCCAAACCAAAAGCGACAATATGAGGCCGTATTGGTAAAGAAGTGATAATGAAAATGAATTAAATTCAATAAAAAGAGCCAGAAAATATGAAATACCTACAGCAATGGTATTTGAAAAAATAAATGCTATAGGGAATAAAATATAAAAACGCTTTGTGACTTGATTTTCTTTCATGTTATTCTGGAGAATACAAAGTTATCCAAATAGTTTTGTATTAAACAATAACGTATAGATGCATTTGGTATAAAAATAGTTTAAATAATGAGTCCAAAAATGCAATTATATTTTTAACATGATTTAAATATTCATTTTCATATATACGTTTCATAATTCAATGTGCAAATTGTCTTTCATTACTTTTGATTTTTCAACCCGATAACATGTTGAAAACCACTACCTCTTTGGTCTTGTTAGTAATTGCATGGCATAGTTTTTCGCAAACAATTTCCATGGGTATGCCTGTGATCGAAGACTTTGCGAGAAGAGAACAACTAAAAGGAAACCTTGACTTATCCTACTCATTTTCACTCAGACCGATAGTAAATACAAATATTACTCATTTCGGATCAGCCAGTATAGACTCTATACCCTGGTCTTTGCCCATTTTGTCCGAAAAACGGGACTGGCTCAAACTATCCTTGTTGCCCATTCAATCCCGGTACATTTATAATAGTCACCACCCGTATGGCAGCAATGACGGAGCTATGATTCGGGCCAGAGGCGTACAATCCCTCCTTAGCGGAGGACTGGATGGAAAAATCGGGCCACTATCTTTCCAATTTAGACCGGAATGGGTAATTGCGCAAAACAAAAACTATGAAGGGTTTCCGGAAACGTATTCACCCAATGTCTGGAGGATTTATTACTCTTCCATTTTAAACAGGATCGACCTACCCGAACAAATGGGTAAATCCTCCT
>JAOUOM010000307.1 GCA_029880385.1 Cyclobacteriaceae bacterium
TGTCTTTCCAGACCCCGTTACGCCCAGGAGCACCTGCGATGGTTCTCCGTTTTGAATCCCATTCGTAAGTTCGGCAATAGCTTTGGGCTGGTCGCCTGTGGGGACATAATCGGAAATTAGCTCAAAACCCATCTCATCCTATTCATTCCATATCTGCCAGGATTTTTCTGCCTGAAGCTTTAGCATTTCCAGACCATTTCTTGTCTTGGCTCCCCTGTCAGCCCCCTGTTTCATAAAAAGCGTTTCCTGAGGATTATAAATCAAATCAAAAAGCAAATGATCAGGCGTTACTTTATCATAGGGGATCGGCGGCCCATCCTTTACGACGGGGTACATGCCCAGTGGGGTGGTATTGATGATCAGGGGATGTTCGGCCATCAGGTGAGGCTCTTTAATCAGGGCTGTATACAGATAATCCGCCGACTCGGTACGTCGGGAGATGATTTCATAATCCACACGCAAATCTGTCAACACCGTCTGAACAGCCAGGCTGGCCCCTCCCGATCCCAGGATTAGGGCCGGTGGCACGTGTGCAAGTCCCAATTCATTCATCCAGTTTTCCAGTGACACCCTGAAACCAAAAATATCCGAATTATAGCCAACCAGCTTGTTGCCCTGTTTTTTCACCACATTTACCGCCGACACCTTATGTACGGATGCATCAAGCATATCAAGAAAGGGAATAATATTAATCTTGTGCGGTATGGTCACGTTCACACCTTCCAGATCAGGGTACCTTTCCCATAGAGAAGGAAAATCCTTTAGGTATTCTACTTCGAGCAGATCGTACCTGTGTGTATTGGACAGTCCCAGTTTTTCAAATTTCTTTTCAAAATACTTTTTTGAAAAAGAATGACTTAACGGAAAGCCAACCAAACCAAATCGTTTCATCCTGTCGCTGTTTTTTGCCTGAAACCACCTTTTATCTTTCCGCCTGGTCCATCATGATATCCATGTAAAAATTGCCAAGACCCAGCCATTTAGAAAAAATAGTTACTTTAACTACTAAAGTACGTGTAAAAAGTGACTTTTGGTATAGCCAATGATTTAAATGGTAGTCCGGTTATTGGAACCCTTTTTATCAATCACCCACACCAATCCAAAACCTGTTAAAACCAGGACAATGGAATAGAAAAAGGCCATATCCATAGACGGAAGATGCCAGTCATAGCCAATCGCCTTTGCTTTTTCTCCCGATACCGCAAGGTATTGTGTCTCTTTCCAGGGCCAGATAATCAAAAGAGATCCGGCCACAAAACCGGTAAGCAGGGCTACGGTCTGATCTTTAAAATTGACAAATAAATAACTCAACAACCTCGAAAAAAGGATGAGCCCAACCAGACACCCCGCCAGAAATGGAAGTAATGTAACCACCTCAAAAGCACTGATCGCTGACAAAACCAGCAGGTAGTTACCCATCAGAAGCAAGACATACGAACCCGACAAGCCGGGCAATACCATGCTGCAAATGGCGGCTACTCCACACAGGAAAAGGTAAAAGACACCATCATCGGGTGCAGCGGGAGGCAAAAATGCAATGCTAACCGCAATGGCGGTTCCTACCAGGAAATTTGCCCCTGTGGAAAATTGCCAGGAGCCAACCTGCCTGCCTACACCCAGCACAGAGGCGATAATTAGCCCAAAAAAGAAGGCAAGGGTCAGGGTTTCATAATTTGTAAAAGCCCACTCAAGAACCCGCGCCAGACTGAGGATACTAACACCAATACCTGCAAAAACAGAAAAAAGAAACAAGAAATCGACCTTGGCAGCCAGCTCCCTGAAACGAAAGCGAAGCAACAAACCCAAGGCCTGTCCATCGAAAGATTTGATCCCGCGTATCAGCCGCTCGAATATACCCGTTATAAAGGCAATCGTACCCCCGGAAACCCCGGGGATAACATTGGCGGCACCCATGGCAAGGCCTTTGAGAAACCAGCCGATCACTTGTTGCATGTGTTTATTTTCCCTGATTTAAAAAGTGCAGAAAAGTATCCCCCCGTAATCCCAAACGAATTGTCTCCAAGGGAATTACTTCACTTGGTGCAATATTTCCCAGGTTGACATTTGTACCGCATAGTTTGATAAACCATACCTGCTGGGCTTTCTGCGGAGCTTCCCAAATGATTTTTTCCAGTGGGATTTTCGTAAGGATTTCTTCCACAAGGCCTTGCCGTACTTCTCCGGAATCCCGAAACAATCCGACATTTCCGGCCTCACGCGATTCCCCTATCACTTTCCATGCTCCTGCTTCGAGTTCGGTCTGCATCTGCTCGATCCACCGGTAGGGAGGAATGATCTTGGCAGCATCCTTTGACCCTACCTCACTCAATACCGTTACCTGACCCGCCAGTGTACGGATGTATTCACACTTTTCATCATGGTTCATGTCAATGGAACCATCACTGACTTCTGCAAACTCCAGGTTGTATCTATCCAGTAATTTCCGGTAATCATCAAATTGATTTCGGATGACAAATGCTTCAAACAACGTACCTCCAAAATAACAAGGAATACCTGCCTGCCTGAACAATTCTATTTTTTCTTTTAATATTGGCGTTACATAGGAAGTTGCCCAGCCCATCTTTACAATATCAATGAAATCTCCTGAAACTTCGATCATGTCTTCAATTTCACGCAGGCTCATACCCTTGTCCATGACCATAGTATATCCCGACTCCCGAGGCTTTTGTGTCCGCTCAGGAATATCCGTAAGTGTATAATTCATAAATGTATGATTTTCAAAATAAGAGGTCAAAAATGAAAAATTCTGATGTAAGAATTGATACTTTATGCGTTGTTTTTTCGGTATTGCTCAATCACCCGAAACAGGGCCTTTTGTGTATTTAGGTTATCAAAAAACTCAAAGAGCTCCTCATGGCCATCAAAATCAAGGATCAAGGCCATTTCCAATACGTTAAAAGCAGATTTGTATTTTCCGGAAGAAACTAAATAAACGACCTTACGGTACATCAGCGAACTATTGTCTGGCATCTCATCCAGGCCACTATCAATCACTGACAATGCCACATCAAAATCGCCCTGTTCAAAATAGATAAACGACCAGTCCAGCCAGTTTTCCACGTCTTTTACGTCCAACTCACTCAACTCCCGGTGCAAGTCCATCGCAGAAACCACATTTCCTGATTTATACTCGGCCTCCGCAAGGGCTTTGATATAGATAATATTCTGCCTGTCCAGGCGATAGGCCTTGGCAAAAAAATGAACCGCTTCATACCATCGCTGTTGCAACGACAGGGAAACACCCACCCCGTACCATGCTTCGTGATACATCTGGTCTATTTTACCGGCTTTCTGATAATACTTGATGGCCAGATCAAATTGCTCCATTTTTTCATATACAGCCCCGATATGGCAGAATATTTCCGCACTCGCGCCTTCGATTTCAAAGGTTCGCTGGTACGCATCCAGTGCCCGGCTGTACTGCTCCAAGTTCATAAAGGCATTTCCCAAATTGAAAAACGCACTACTGAACCCGTCATCGATGGCCACCGCATACTCATAGGCATCGACAGCCTCTACATATTTTTCCAGCTTATTGTATACAATGCCCAGGTTGTACCAGGCAAATTCGGAATACGGATCATGATCAATAAACTGCTCGTAATACTTGATGCTGTTTTCCAGCTGTCCACTTACATCCAGGCAATAGGCAAGCTCATACAATACATTTTCATTATTGACATTAAATTCCAGTGCCTTTTTGTAGGCCTCAATTGCCTGCTCAAAGTCACTCATGCCCTGATAGGCCAACCCGATATTATAGAGTACCTCATCTTTTTCCTCCACGGCATCCAGGGCTGTTTCAAAACAATAAATTGCCTGCTGGTAGTCTGACTCCAGGGCATGGAGCGTACCTTTTTGAATCAGTAAATCCGAATCATTGGGGGAAAAATTTAATGCCTGGTCAATGAGTTCAATGGCAGCCGCCATATCATTGAGTTTTACCAACACGTCTACTTTTTCTGCAATGAGCTCGGTTGAAAAAGGAAACTGGCTGATGGCCAGGTCACATGCCTTAAGGGCAGCATTGTACTTTTCCCGTTCCTGATAGTATTGAATGATTTCAAAAAAAGTTTCTTCATCAAAGTAATGGCTTTCTTTGTTTTTAAGAAAAGCT
>JAOUOM010000308.1 GCA_029880385.1 Cyclobacteriaceae bacterium
ATATACGGGTGATCTGAATGCCTTAAACCAGGAATTTCTGGGTGCCCTCAATGCCAGTGGAAAAGCCTACTTGACCCATACCAAACTAAAGGAAAATTATGTAATCCGATTGGTTACAGGGCAAACGTACCTGCAACAAAAACATGTGGAAGGCTTGTGGGAAATAATCGTTAACCAGGCCAATAAATATTTATGAAACGGTATGTATTTTTTTTTATTTTAATAGTTATTTTTAGGTTTTCAAACTAAATCTTAACAAAACATGAAAAAAGTCTATCTATTACTAGTTCTCTTTTTTGCTGCTGCATCGACCTATGCAGGTACAGCTGATTATTTTGTGAACGACGATCAAGTTGAAACCACTTTAAACGAAGCGATTCAAATTGATTTCTCAACACAATCTGCTACTAGTGCTAATTTTCTGGATGCCTCTATGGTACAGGCCGCTGATCCAAATCCATGGGTAGCGTTTGTATTGGCATGGGTAGTTGGTTGGACTGGTATACACCGTGTCTACCTTGGAGGAAAAGGATCCCTGATTGCGATTTATGTTGTTACGTGTGGTGGTATCTTCGGTATCGTTCCGTTGATTGACTGGATTGTCCTGTTGATCGGAGCTGCGAAAAACGACATCAGCCAGTTTGTCGGAAACGATTCCTTCTTTATGTGGAAATAAACCTCCTGTTTGAAGATAATATGAAGGCCCTGAATAGGGCCTTCTTTATTTTATATAGCCTATAAACCGTTCACTTATCTGGTTTCCCTTCTTTTCATTATTCATTTCCGACAAGTTCATGGCATAACGTGCGCCCCCCAGGTAAAACGTATAAAACAAGGCCACCCCACTCAATGTACCGGTGAAATAATAGCCCTTGACGAAACTATAGAGGTTAAAGCCCACCAGGCCGGCCTGGATGCCACCGGATACCATGCCTTTTCCAAAATGACCCGCATACATTTGGCCTGTACCGGGCATCCACAGCGAAAGGTTGTATGCCCGCTGTGTATTTTTAGGCTTTACTTTTGCCGGCACTATTCTGTCAACCTCCTCTGCTGAGATACCCAGCATTTCGTTGTGGGTGAGCATCTCCTGACGGGCCTCTCCCCATTTCCGTGTAGCAATCAACGATAATATCCGGAGGATCACCACATTTTTCGTGCTTTCTCCCTGTATATATTGGGCACGGAGGAGCTCCTGTTGACAGGATTCATATTCTTCGAGGAAAAAATAAGCCAATGCTTTTTCATAATACAGGTCAAAGGTAGGATTGTTAATACGTGCCAACACCCTGAGTTCTTCCGTATAATTCCCTGTTTGCTTGTAGCTATAGGCTTTCCTGAGCAGGAAACTGTCATTGCCACTCTCAAAATACATCCGCTCATACGCTAGTGCTGCTGCCAGTACCGTATCATTCCCGGTAGTAAAATCCTGAGATTGGGCTTTAGTCAAAAAGCAACCGGATAGGCACATGCATAGTAACAAGAATTGTTTCATTCATCTGGTCATTAAATTCATTTCTCAAAATTTTCACCCCAAGTACACTCCCCCATATATTGGCAATGTAGGTACCGGAAAACAGGGAAGCGAAAATGATGAACCGGGCACTGTTGATGCCATCTTTTTGATAGCCTTCCCACGCCTGTACGCCAAAAATACCGGTCGTAATCAATGTCATGGCACCCTCGCCCACCCTTCCCAAATAAAATTTTCCTGCACCGGGAAGTACGGTCGACAATACACCGGCTAGTAACGGGGATTTGGATTTGTTGGTAGCAAACAACCCTGCCACATCATCCAGACGTTTTTGGGAAGCACTCAGCTGATGAAAATTCCCTGCATATTGAGCTGCATGCTTCGAATAGCTGTCAAAATCCCTGTTTAACAGGTCGATTCCGGCCAATTCAAAAAGCTTCAACTCGCTAAATATCGCTTCGTCAAAATCCTGGCGTATCAGTTGATCATAGGCCTGCTGATGATCCCCGGAATAGGCCTGCTGGAAACGGGCCACGATAAACGCTTCGGGCCAAAACGGACTCAGGCTGCTGACCTGATCAAATGAGGCGATGGATACGGCCAGGTTTTTTTTATAATAATTGAATTTCCCTTTATAGAAATTCAATGTATCCCTTCTCCCGGGGGCAAATGTGTTTTCCTGTAATTGCCCGATTAAGAACAAGCCCTCATCATAGGCACTTATTTCCTTCAAATGCTGCAGAAATGCCATGTCCTGTTCAAACGACTGTGCACGGGCATACATGGAGCAAAAAACAAACGTAATCCTAATTCCTAAACGTGTAATCTTCCCAGTGATCATTTACTTTACCCTCGCTATTTACCCGGACAGGTGCAATCTGAAGCCGGGACGCATTGTTGCACCTTGTCAATCGGTCAATCGACAAAAAAAACCCTTTTATAATACCATATTCCCTGATGGCACCCTGGCTAAAGGTACTGCACGAGGGTGAATAGATACAGTCATTGATAATCTGCTCGGAGAGGTGGTTGCTGTATATTTTTAATATCCCATGAAAAAACCCTCCCTTGTCAGTCACAGGTGGTTCATTTTTTTTATGAACCCATTCTGCGATCCTGTCCAGGTCTTGCTCCATTTCCTGAGCATTGGCACGGCCGACAGTAAAAAAAACGAGTACGATCAGAAGCAGCGTCCTCATTCGATCAGGCGGGCATTGCTAGGCACCTCAAACTCAATAAATTCCCTGTCTGCAGGGTTATTCAGTTGAAATGAATCAAAGTAGGTCTTGGAAATAATCGAATCCTTCTTACTGATATAGCTGATCTCGGTAATGGATTTGGGAAAATCAATGCTGCCGATGGTTTCGTAGGAATAGTAAAATACCTTTTTGATGTAATTCCCCTTTTCGCCCTTATAGCCGATAAAAATTGGATTTTTCCCCTTGTGTACCAGTTCCACTTCCCAAAAATATTTTCGAACATTGGGTGGAGCCAGGTAGGTCGAAATCAACAAGCCATCTTCCAGCCTGGAGCCACTTAGCGAAAATCCGATCTCCCGCAATCCCATATCATCCGTGCGTCCCATCAGGAAATAATAAAACTGATTGGATTCACTGCTCATCTGATAATTCATCCTGTAAAACACCGAGTTTTCGGCCGGGTTGTACAGTTTCATTTCCCCTTCCTTATTGTTAATCACATAGATGTCCATGGGGGAATCATAATGAACGACCAGATCACTATTATTTGCAAAAAAAACAGTCGCACTACTGGTGGATGTCTTTCCTTCCTTATTAATTTTCTGAACCATTGAAAAACTGACCCAGTCAAAGGGCTGTACAGCCAAATACAAGGAAAAAATCAATGAATTATATAAAAGCATGTCCTGTTAAATTGAATCAGGTGTAATGATAATCAAACCAGACAAAATAAATTGAAATGAACCAAAAAACCGCAATTATCACCGGAGGCGCACAGGGAATCGGAAAGGGAATTGCCCTGCATTTTGCCACAAAGAACATTCAGGTGATCCTGGCTGATCGTGACGGGGAAGCGGGACAGGAAACGGAAAGCCTGATCAGCCAGACCGGACAGGCTCTGTTTGTGAAATGTGATGTATCCCGTCCGGATGAAGCCCGTCAGTTGATGGAATTTGTCCATTCGGCCTATGGGCGCATCGATTACCTGATCAACAATGCGGGGATCAGTGTATTCCGGCCCCTGGAATCCATCACGCCCGAACAATTTGACGAAGTTTTGGACACCAACTTACGGGCACCTTTCCTGTGCAGCCAATATGCCGCACCCTATCTCAGTCAAAATGCGGGGGCATCGATTGTAAACATTGCATCGACCCGTGCCCTGATGTCGGAGCCCGGTTCGGAAGCCTATGCAGCCAGCAAAGGCGGGCTCCTTTCGCTCACGCATGCCCTGGCGGTATCGCTGGGGCCCGGGGTGCGGGTAAATGCCATCAGCCCTGGCTGGATAGAAGTACGCGACTGGCAGAAAAAAGCAACCAAAGAAACGGTTGTTCATTCCCCCGAAGACATCCGGCAGCACCCGGCCGGGAAAATCGGCAATCCCATGGACGTAGCCAAAGCCGCCTGGTTTTTGTGCAGTGACGATGCCTCTTTTATAACAGGCCAAAACCTGGT
>JAOUOM010000017.1 GCA_029880385.1 Cyclobacteriaceae bacterium
CTTGTTTTTCTATAGAAATGACGGTATATTTCAACTAAAAAAATGTCATTTGGAGCAGGTTTTATCAAAGACATGATCACCATGTCAAAAAACAACAGGCAACTGTTAAAAGGAGAAAATCCCACCTATAAGAATTTTGACAAAACCTACATTACCCATTCTATCATTTCCCGAAAACCTCCCAAATACAAAGACGCAAGCCCGGCCTTGTTGGAGAAAATAAGACAAAAAACCCTATCCGAAAACCTGAAATCAAGCGGGATATAATGGAAAGCCATGGCAATTGCCATCTTCCTGACATCCCTGATCGCCTTAATATTTGCGCTGAAGGATTTCGCTTAAAATCACCGCTTTTCGCGCACTATCACCATTTTTTAGCATGGATTTGATCTCGGAGGCAAACTCATTTTCCGTCGTACGGTCTGGTCGATCGTTAAATAATTTTCGGGTTTGATAGTGTTCGTCCTGCTGATAGGCAAGTTCAAAGCCCTCTGCTTTTTTAATTGACTCCTCATACACCCGCTTACTTTCTTCATCGGCAAAAGCCCTGCGATTCCCCTCCTCTTCAATTTCAATGTCAGCTTTCATCTTTACTTCCCTTGCAGGCACGGCCGGTATATCTTCCCGTTGCCGGGATGGCGCAGGCTGAACCGAACGCCTCCCGGTTATTTCCTCCAGCAAATCCTCAAATGTGACCGGTCGTTGGGGATAATCACCTTGGGGTTCCGATGGCGAATTTGGCCGGGGCCGGGGCTTTTGTTGTTCCTGGGCTTTCTTTTTGAAGTTTTTGCCAACAAAATAGATGATCGCAAAAATGATATATATCCAAAATTGAATGTCGTCCATTTTATAAAGTTTTAAAACATAAAATTAGGATATATTTGTTGCCTTTAGGCTTTTCATACATTTCTTTTTCTGCATGCAGCTTACGCGCCTCGAAATCAAGGGTTTTAAAAGTTTTGCCGACAAGGTCACCATCAATTTTGATGAAGGCATTACCGGTATTGTAGGACCCAATGGATGTGGAAAATCAAATGTGGTGGATTCAATCCGATGGGTACTGGGTGAGCAAAAAACAAGGGTACTACGGTCAGAAAAAATGGAAAATATCATTTTTAATGGTACCAAAAACCGTAAACCAACCCAACTGGCAGAGGTTTCCCTGACCTTTAACAACACCAAAAACCTCATCCCGACGGAATTTTCGCAGGTTACCATTACACGGAAATATTTTCGTTCAGGCGAAAGCGAATATCAGCTTAATGGAGTCCCCTGCCGCCTCAAAGACATTACCAACTTATTCCTCGATACAGGTATTGCCTCCAATAGCTATGCCATCATCGAATTAAAAATGGTCGACGACCTGCTCAATGACAAGGATAATTCGAGGCGATCACTTTTTGAAGAAGCTGCCGGTATTTCCAAATTTAAAATAAGGAAAAAGGAAACCCTAAAAAAGCTAAGTGACACGGATGCCGACCTGGCTCGTGTAGAGGACCTCCTCTTTGAAATTGACAAAAACCTGAAATCGCTGGAAAAACAGGCACGACAGGCAAAGCGGTATTTTGAAATAAAAGAAGAATACAAGCTTTCCAGCATTGCCATGGCTCGCAAAACCATCGAGTACCAGCAAAAGACACACGATAACATTGCCTCCCAACTTGCGGCCGAAACGGACCGAAAACTATCGCTCAACACGCAACTGGCCGAAAAAGATGCCCTGTTGGAAACGACAAAAGCCCAGCTCCTGACCAAGGAAAAACTACTCTCGGGACGCCAGAAATCACTCAATGAGCATGTCAACAAAATCAGGCAGTATGAAAGTGAAAAAAAGCTGAAAAACGAACGCCAGCGGTTCCTGGAGGACAAAATCAACCGGTTGCGTGAGCAACTCTCACAAGACAAGCAAAGCAACGAGCGGGCTGCCTTTTCGCTACAAGGACTGGAAAAAGAGCAGGCACAGGCCGAAAAAGAACTCGCCGAAGTGCATCTGTCACTCGACACGTTAAAGTCAGGCCTCGAAGAACAGAAGCAACGTACGACTGAAGCACAACAGCAGCTCAATGAGCTAAACCAGCAATACCTTTCCAGACGCGAAACTGTATTCCAACTGAACAAAGAACTGGAGTTTAAACAAATACAGCTTGGTTCACTTCGAAATGAATTGGAAAAAACGAGTGAAGACAGCTCATTCCACACAAACAGTCTGCAGGAATTTGGGGGAAAAATTGCAGAAATCGAACAGGAAAGAAAAACCAAAAATGAAACCTATGAAAAGTTTAAGGCAGACCAGGAACGGCTACTGGCAGCCATAAATGTCACACAGCAGAAAATTGAAAAAGTCAAAGATGAGTTGTCGCAAACCAACCGGTTGGCCGATGCCCGTCAAAATGAATATAACCTCACCAAATCACTGGTCGAAAACCTTGAGGGGTTTCCGGAAGCAATCAAATTCCTGAAAAAGAAACCCCAATGGAAAAATGCCCCCCTGCTTTCGGATGTGATCGGATGCCCTGACGAATACCGGATTTGTATCGAAAACTATCTGGAGCCATACATGAATTATTATGTGGTTTCTACCCTTGATGAAGCCATTCAGGCTGTGCAGGCACTCAACGAAGCCAGCCGGGGCAAAGTCAATTTTTTTATTCTGGAACAATTAAAAAACTGGAGTACCAGCCCATCCTCCCAGAACATCGAGCATACCGTGAAGGCGATGGATATAGTGGAATATGAGTCCGAATACAGCCACCTGATTTCCTATTTGTTGGACGGTGTGTATGTTTATTCTGGTAAAAAGCCTACCCCTCCGGGCGATAATGATGCCGTTTTGCTCGAAAAAACAGGTCAAATAGCCTTCCGGAAATACAGTGTGAGTGGCGGATCCGTTGGGCTTTTTGAAGGCAAACGAATCGGAAGGGCAAAAAATCTCGAAAAACTGGCCGGTGAAATCAAGTCCCTGAAATCAAACCAGCAAAGCCTCAACGATAGTTTACAATCAAACCTTTCTGAACTTGATAAGTTAAAAAGCGGAATTAAAACCGCTGAACTGGAGAGGTTGCGCGAAGAAATAAACCGGCTAAATGAAACCTATGCCACGTTCAAAACACGACAGGAACAATTTGAAAACCTCTTGTCGTCAAGTGCCCTCCGTCGGGAAGACATCCAGTCTCAACTGATAGAGACCCACGAGGCCATACAGGCACTGATACCCCGTGCCGAGGAAGAAAAAGAACAAATTGCCGACATGGAACATCGTGTGGCCGACTACCAGTCGACGATGGAAGAATTAAATGAAGCACTCACCCAACGGTCCACTGCCTACAATGAAGCCAATGTTCTTTTCCATCAAAAGGAAAACCGCGTTCGCAGTATTGTCCAGGAAGCCGGGTTCAAGCAAGAATCCTATGCCACCAGCCTGGAACGCATCGAACGCAACACCGAAGAACTGCAAACTACAGAACAGGACCTGAACGAGTTGGTTAGAAAAACATCGCAAAATGACGATGACCTCATTGCCATGTACAATGAAAAAGAGGCCATCGAACTGGGTGTGAATGAAGCCGAAAAAGAATATTACCAGACCCGAGGCACCATTGACGAAGAAGAAAAAGCCATACGTGAAATCCAACGCATGAGGGAACGGGCTGATCTCATCGTAATGGAATGGACCAACAAAATAAATGAATTGAAAATTTCACTGGCATCGACCAAAGAACGCCTTTCGGTGGAATTCAATATCGATTACAGTGCTATTGACGATGAGGCAATCCAAAACCTTCTCGAAAGCAGTACGGAAGAACTTCGGGAAACCGTCAACCGGCTAAAAAGCCGGATGGACTCCATGGGACCTATCAATCCCATGGCCATGGAAGCCTACGAAGAGATCAAAGAACGCTATGATTTTATCACGGCACAAAAAGATGACCTTCTCAAAGCCAAGGATTCACTGCTATCTACCATCCAGGAAATTGACACGGTTGCAAAAGAGACATTTCTGGATGCCTTTGGGAAAATAAAGGAGAGTTTTATCCGCGTATTCCGAACCCTTTTTACCGATGAAGATGACTGTGACGTATTCCTGACCGATCCGTCCAACCCACTGGAGTCTCCCATTGATATCATTGCCAAACCAAAAGGAAAAAGGCCACTCAGCATCAACCAGCTATCGGGAGGAGAAAAAACACTGACGGCCATCTCGCTCCTTTTTGCCATCTACCTCCTCAAACCCGCACCTTTTTGTGTCTTTGACGAAGTAGATGCTCCATTGGATGATGCCAACATTGACAAATTCAATCAAATCATCCGGGAGTTTTCAAAAGAGTCCCAATTCATCATCGTAACGCACAACAAACGTACCATGGCAAGTACGGATATCATCTATGGCATTACCATGATTGAACAGGGAATTTCACGCGTTGTACCAGTAGACCTTCGGGAACTGGCCTGATTGTTCGCCCAGGAATCAGGCAATCTGACAGCCGGTTGTATAAAATCATTGCCATAGCCATAAATTTGCGCTTTTCTTTGCGCCTCATTTACAAACCATTCCTGTGAACAGTTTTCGATTATTGATAGTATTACTTTGTGTGGCCGGTTTTCAGGCTTTTTCACAAAAAAAAAATGACCAGTTCCGCTTAATGATCAAACGATCATCCACACCCATCATCATTGACGGGGTAATGGACGAAGGTGCCTGGGACGAAGCAGATGTGGCCACCGACTTTTATATGGTGCTCCCAATGGATACCAGTGCCGCCAAGGTACGTACCGAAATACGGATGACCTACGATGACCACAATATCTACCTGATAGCCACCTGCTATTATGCCATGCCCGGTCCATATTTTGTGGAATCGCTCCGTCGTGATTTTTCATTCGGCAAGAATGATAACTTTATTTACTTCATGGATCCATTTGACGACCAGACCAATGGCTATACGTTTGGTGCCAATGCAGCAGGTGCCCAATGGGACGGTATCTTGTATGAGGGAGGCAAGGCAGACCTGAGCTGGGACAATAAATGGGTATCGGAAGTGAGAAACGATGAAGAAAAATACGTCTTTGAAATGGCCCTCCCCTTTAAGACCATCCGCTACAAAGAGGGGATTTTGGAATGGGGGATCAATTTCAGTCGACTGGATCTCAGAACTACGGAAAAATCAGCCTGGGCACCCGTGCCACGACAGTTTCCTACAGCTTCACTCGCATATACGGGGACATTGGTCTGGGATCAGCCACCTCCGGCTCCCGGCACCAATGTATCGGTGATCCCATACGTACTCGGCAAAACCTCGCGCGATTACATCACGAATACGGGTCCTGATTATTCCCCTCAGATTGGGGCCGACGCAAAAATCGCCATTACGTCTTCGCTCAACCTCGACCTGACCATCAACCCGGACTTTTCGCAGGTAGATGTTGACCGGCAGGTAACCAATCTGGATCGTTTTGAATTGTTTTTTCCCGAAAGAAGACAGTTTTTTCTCGAAAACGGCGACTTGTTTGGAAACTACGGCTATCCGACCATCCGGCCGTTTTTTTCACGGCGGATTGGCTTGGGTGTCCCGATTAGATATGGGGCCCGCTTAAGTGGACGTATCAACCGCAATTGGCGGATAGGCGCCATGGACATGCAGACGGCTCCTGTGGAAAAATTAGGTTTGCCTGCCCAAAATTTTGCCGTAATGTCCATTCAGCGAAGGGTTTTTTCGAGATCCAACATCAGTTTGCTGATGGTAAACAAAGAATCGATCCGCTACACACCAGACCCGACCGACAGCCTGCCCGATTATTCCGTGTACAACCGTAATATTGGCATGGAATACAACCTTGCCTCTTCCAATAACCTCTGGACAGGCAAAGCTTTGTTCCTTAAATCATTTAGCCCGGGTTTTAAGGCAGATGATATGGTACAATCGGCAAACCTCCGCTATTCCAGTCGTAACTGGACAATTGAATGGCAGCATGACTATGTTGGCAAAAACTTTATATCGGAAGCCGGCTACGTGCCGCGGAACAATTTTATCCGGTTAAGTCCCAAAATCAGCTATAATTTTTTCCCTACCGGCGAAAAAATACTCAGCCACGGCCCCTCGCTGGAAACGAACCCTGCCTATAAACCAAACCTGGAGTATACGGACAACAGCACGAAAATCGGCTACAACATTTCATTTCGCACTCGGAGCAGCCTTAAAATGTACAGGTCACAGGATTTTGTAAAAATCCTGTTCAAATTTGACCCGACACGCTCCGACAAAGACAGCCTGGACATCAACACCGTGCACCGGTGGAGTTCATGGGGAACGGAATTTGTCTCCAAACCACAAAGCATGTTTACCTACGGCATTTCCACACTCTATGGGGGCTATTACGCAGGTGGTAGCCGCTTTAATGTGTCGGCAGATCTTGGCTACCGATTTCAGCCCTACGTCAACCTGTCCATGACCACCAGCTACAACAACCTGCAAATGCCCATGCCATGGGGCAATACCGTATTCTGGCTGATAGGTCCCCGTGTAGACGTAACCATGACCAATAAACTGTATTTTACGGCCTTTATGCAGTACAATCAGCAGACCGACAACATCAACCTGAACACGCGGTTTCAATGGCGGTTCAAGCCTGCTTCCGATTTGTTTATTGTGTACACCGACAATTACCTGCCCGAGCCATTTAATGTGAAAAGCAGGGCCCTGGTCGTGAAATTTACTTATTGGATCAGCCTGTAAGATTCACAGAAAGCCCGGCACTGCAAACGTGACCGGGTTTTTTGTTTCGTCATGGCCTATTCAAAGGATTTCCATTTTTTCCGTTTTCCCGAACGGTCGTACTTATACCATATACCGGATTGTTTTCCCCGTTCGTACGAGCCGTCATAGGCTGGTTTTCCGTCTTCATCAAAATAGTGCCAGAAGCCATGCTCTGCTCCCTGCCGAAGAGCCCCCTGCTGCCACAAGACCCCATTTTCATAATAAAAGACCCACGTACCTTCCGGTAATCCCATTGTGTATGACCCTGTGCGCCTGATATGGCCGTTTTCATAGTAAAAAATCCATTTCCCTTCATATAGGCCATTGTCATACCTACCTTTTTTTTCTAACAGCCCATTTTCAAAATAGCTCCAGGAAGAATCAGCAGGTGCCCCGTTTTTCCAGTATTCCTTTACTTGTAACTGCCCTGATGGATAAAAGTACATCTGTTCACCAGCCAAATCCCCCTTTTCAAAATACTGAATGGCACTACGTGATCCGTCAGGATAATAAAAGTACCACTGTCCATCCTGCACCCCTTCCTGCCATTTCCCTACCGAATGGATCGATCCGTTTTCATAATAGACCGTGTCCTGCGACATGACATGGGTGCCGGTCAATACCATCAATATCCAAATTAAAAAATGCCTCATTTTTATTCCCATACCCAAATATATTGGAATTATGGAAGGAAATTATTATTTTACAGTTGATGGAAAGGAGGCTTTTACCGGTGTTTTTCCTTCTTTGTTGCCCCGCACTGATGGCACAGGATGGCAATTTTGCATTGGGAGCCCGAAACAATGGTCTGGCGGGGACAAGCCTAACCCTCACCGACGGATGGAGCCTTTTCAACAACATTGGTGGTCTGGGTGCCCTGAAGCAGGATGAAATAATGGCCTCGTACCAGAACCGATATGCTTTACAGGCCTTCTCGGTCATAGGACTGGGCTATGCACACAAAGGAAAATCTGTAAATTTCGGAACATCCCTATTTCGCTATGGCGATGACACCTATAACCAGCAACGGCTGGGTCTATTTGTTGGCAACACCTTTCAGTTGGTCAGTCTGGGGGTGGGTGCTTCCCTCCTTCAATATTCCATTGTGGGACTGGGCATCCGGCGATTGCCAGTCCTTGACTTTGGAGGCATCGCCCAATTAACCCCCAAAATACATGTCGGGGCCTATATTTTCAATATCAATGGAGCCAGAATCAACACGAGTGAGCCCGTCCCTGTCCTGATGAAAGCAGGAATATCCTTCCGCCCTATTGAAGGGCTGATGCTCAATATGGAAATTGAAAAAGACATTTCGTATCCTCAAAATTTTAAATGCGGCATTGAATATCACCTGAACAAGTGGGTAGACATCCGGACTGGCTTTAGTACTTATCCGCAATCTGCAGCCTTTGGTTTTGACATCCGATCCATGAACATGGTCTACTCATACGCATACCGAACCTTACCCATTCTTGCCGGCATTCATGAATGGTCATTATCCCTTCCCATTAACCGAGAATGACACGAAAGATATACGTGATCGGATGTTTTTTGCTAACTGCCTTTACAGGAAACACGCAAGCCCCGACACCTGATTTGGGCCGTCTCACGGAAAAGTTGTTTCAGGTACAGGAAGATGACCGAAGCTACAGCGAATTATACGATGCCTTATACCAATATTATCTCCATCCGATCGACCTCAACCAGGCAAGTGAAGAAGAATTGCTACAGCTGTCTGTCATTAGCCCTTCACAAGTTGCTGAGCTCATCCATTACCGGCAAAAATATGGCGATCTCCTTTCAATTTTTGAACTACAGGCCATACCCGGTTTTGAGCTACCGGATATCGAAAACCTGTTGCCCTTTGTCACGGTCGATGAAAACCGGATTGATAACCGCCCTTTACTTTCCCGGATACTTTCCGAACCCAATCATTATCTGATAGTGAGATACAATCAACGCCTTGAGCGAGCACGCGGGTTTCGCGAACAATCATACCAGGGCAGTCCCGGGAATGTGTATACCCGGTTCAGGATCAGCCATCCCCATGATTTCAGTCTGGGCTTCATTGCCGAAAAGGATGCCGGCGAACCCTTCAACCTTTCCTCACATGGTTTTGATTTTTATTCCGGCCATTTCCAGGTCAAAAACAGAGGAGCCCTCCAAAACCTCATCGTGGGCGATTATCAGATGCAATGGGGACAGGGACTGGTAGCCGGAAGTGGTTTTGGGACGGGAAAAGGTACTGAGACGGTCTATAGTGTCCGTAGAGGTTCACTTGGTGCCCAACCCTATTCTTCTGCCATGGAATCCGGTTTTTTCAGGGGTGCGACCCTTACACTGGGAACCAAAAAATACCAGAGCACAGTGTTCGTTTCGCGCCTGGCAGAAGACGGAAGGGTAAATAACGACACACTCGATGCAGACGTGTATGGATCTGTCCCATCATTGGGTATTACGGGATTGCACCGGACACAAAAAGAGCGCGAATCACGCAACTCCATCATGAAAACTACGCTGGGAACTGCCCTGGTCTGCCGCCCTGGACACCGGATGGAAGCTGGATTGGTAACGGCATACACCCATTTTAGCCACGCAATTGTCCCCTCACCGGCCCCATACAATTTTCATAACTTTCAGGGACATGCAAACACTACCACAGGTACCTATTTCAACTGGAATTATCAAAACATCCTGCTTTTTGGTGAAGCGGCCATTTCCGGCTCAAAAGGCAAGGGCATTATCGGAGGAGCTATGGCTTCCCTTTCCCACCAGCTGGACGTAGCCATCGTTTTTCGCCGGTACGACAAAAACTTTCATTCATTTTATGCAAACGCCTTCAGTGAAAGTAGCCGACCCAGCAATGAAACGGGATATTACTGGGGGGTAAAATACAAACCCTCCTTCCGGCATGAATTTGCTGCCTATTACGATTTGTTCCGATTTCCCTGGCTTACCTATAGGGCGGACAGTCCTTCACAAGGATCCGAGGCCCTGCTGGTGTATTATTTTCGTCCTTCCAGTTCCTCCCAGCTGTCACTTCGGTACCGGATGGAAAAAAAGCAACAATCTGTTCCCCTCGATTCACAACCACTCCCCGTCCTATCGATGGGTCGCAAAGACCTGATCGGCTGGCATGTGAGCATTCATGCCAACGCATGGCTTTCACTTGAGACCCGTATCCAGTATAGTCAGTTCAATCTAACCGATAAAACAACCAGGGGGCTGGCCATTGTGCAGGATGCACACATCAGTCTAACGAGATTAAAAGTCACCGGGCGATATAGCCTTTTTGATACCGACGATTATGAAAACCGCCAGTACTTCTACGAGCGAAATGTCCTGTATGCCTATTCCATTCCGTCCTATTATGGTACAGGGAGCCGCCGGATGATAATGGCCCAGTTCCCCATTGGACAATCCCTGACAGCCTGGCTGCGTTTTGCCCGTTTTCATTACAATGGGAAATCCGAGACCGGTACAGGGCTGGACGAAACCAAAGGCCCAAACCGGACAGATATTTCCATAGAGCTACAAAAAAAATTTTGACATAAAAAAAGCCCCTTGCGGGGCCTTTCTGCTTAAAACCAAAATCAACTAAAATGAGTAACCTTCTTTTAATGCTTTTTTGATTTCAGCTATAGCATATACACGCATATTATTTCTCTCCAACTCTTCCACACTCTTTAAATGCCTTGCATACGCTAGTAACTCTGATTGCTGCTCCCGATTGAGAGATGTAAACTCACTTATTATATTAACGGATAGTGTCTTTCTCATATCACTTAACATTTAATGATGTGTCAAAATTATAACACGGTATTGACAGTACTAAATGTACACGCATGAACAGGAAAATACATGTCTCAATCGAGAATAATAGGAAATAAAAGCACAGGCTATCAGGTACATACCTTTTGGATACAGACAATTATAGCCTGCATTACCTCTTTACCACTCCGTATGGAAAATACCCGGACGGTCGGTACGTTCATAGGTATGGGAGCCAAAATGATCACGCTGCGCCTGTATAAGGTTGAGTGGCAACCTGCCCGAACGAAAGGCATCGAAATAATTCAAACAGGCAGATAGGGACAAGGTAGGAACCTCCAATTCGATAGCATAGCGAATCACCCGCCGCGCCGACGGCACACAATCCATAAGTTTTTGGCATATGGCAGCATCCAATAAAAGGCTTTGCAAATCCGGCTGGCGGTCATAGGCCGCACGCATATCCTCCAACAATGCTGCCCGGATGATGCACCCCCCTCTCCAGATTTTGGCAATACGCTCCATGGAAACGCCGTAGGTATATTCTTCAGAGGCTACTGCCAACTGTGTCATTCCCTGAGCATAGGAAATAATATAGCCAAAATATAAGGCATTTTCAAGGTCATGAAGTGAAATCCGCTCAGTCATGCCTGTTTTAGTCCGGGGATAAAGTGCTTCGGCTTTTATCCTGACTTCTTTCATTGAGGACAACTGCCGCATGGAAACGGCTGCATCAAGGGATGGTACGGCCACACCCAGATCCATTGCGTTTTGGGATGTCCATTTTCCCGTCCCTTTTTGTTTGGCCTTATCAAGGATATAATCAACGAGCTCACCTTCCTGAAACTCATCTGGCTTGGTGAAAATCTCAGCGGTGATCTCGACCAAAAATGACCGAAGCCTGCCCTCATTCCAGTTGGCAAAGGTTTCTGCCATCTCCATGTTAGACAATTGCATCCCATCGTTCATTAGTTGGTATACTTCAGATATCAACTGCATGAGCGCATATTCTATGCCATTATGAACCATTTTTACATAATTCCCGGCCGAGCCTTTGCCCATAAAATCCACACAAGGCTCCCCTTCTACCCGTGCCGCTGCCGCTTCAAATACCGGACGTACCAACTCGTATGACTCCTGGTCACCGCCCGGCATAATACTTGGGCCAAAACGCGCCCCTTTTGCCCCTCCCGAAACGCCCGCACCCATAAACCGAATCCCTTTTTCTTTTAAGTAGTCAT
>JAOUOM010000630.1 GCA_029880385.1 Cyclobacteriaceae bacterium
TCGCGGAAAAACGAATTACCCCCGTCTATGATCAGGTCACCTGCTTCAAGCAAAGGCAGCAAATCATCAATTACCGCATCGACCGGGTGGCCTGCAGGCACAAGTAACATGATTTTGCGGGGACTTTTTAACCCACGAACAAATTCACCCTTATCCGTGGTACCCGCTACGGGTTTCCCCTGCCCTTCATCCCCAAGAGCACTTACTTTGGCTGGATCCGTATCCAATCCAAGCGCAGAAAACCCATGATCTGCCACATTGAGGATGAAATTCCTCCCCATTACCCCCAATCCAACAAGTCCAAAATCGTATTCTGCTGCCATAACCTTCCTTTTTATGGTTCAAAATAAATGTAATTTTCACGAACGATTGCCCCTTCTCGTTAAATTGCCGAAAATTTGGACTAAAAAAATGGCGGGAACAAACTGAGGGATATGGGAGACAATTCAAATTCAGCAAACAATATCATGGATCAGGCACTGGTCATTTTTGGTGCCTCAGGCGACCTGACTTTCCGCAAACTCATCCCTGCCGTATTCAATCTGTTCTGCCGTGGTTATCTCCCGTCGCATTACGCCATTTTGGGCATTGGACGAACCGAATGGAGCGATGAAGCATACCGAGACAAAGTAGTTACGGAAAATCCCTATCTGACGGGTGGCACAAGGGAAAAAAAAGAGCAGTTTGCCGCATTAATCCACTATCTGCCACTGGAGACATCCACGCCAACAGCCTACAAACTCCTGAAGGATAAGCTCCAAGACCTTTTCCAAAAAAAACCGGGCCCACAAAACATCATTTTTTACCTGTCCACACCCCCGTTGCTATACGGTACCATTGTGGAAAACCTGGCCTTGCAGGGACTGAACAAAGACGATAATGGCTGGAAACGGATCATAATCGAAAAGCCCTTTGGCTATGACCTGGCATCGGCCAAGGCACTAAACAGAAAAATCCTGGACTATTTTTATGAAGATCAGATCTACAGGATCGACCATTATTTAGGCAAGGAAACCGTGCAAAACCTGATGGTAACACGATTTGCCAACAGTATTTTTGAACCACTATGGAATCGGAATTACATCCACCGCGTGGAAATCACGGCTGCCGAACAAGGCGGCATTGATAACAGGGGCGGGTATTATGATGGTTCGGGTGCCTTACGCGATATGGTACAAAACCACCTCCTGCAACTGGTTTCGCTCGTGGCCATGGAGCCACCGACCCGCCTGGATGCAGGGGCTATCCACAATGAAAAACACAAAATTTTTGAGTCACTTCGTCCCCTCACACGGGATTCCATCACCCGTGATGTGATCCGCGGACAATACGTAAGTGCCCATGTACGTGGAAAACAAATTGCGGGATACCGGGAAGAAGCCGGGATAAATCCGGATTCCCGGACCGAAACCTATGCCGCCATGAAATTCCATATCGACAATTGGCGCTGGGCAGATGTCCCCTTCTACGTCCGTACAGGCAAACGGCTACCAACCCGTGTATCCGAAGTAGTGATCCACTTTAAACCAAACCACCACCATCTTTTTGGAAAAAAACAGCTGACCAACAACCAAAACATGTTGGTATTCCGCATCCATCCAAACGAAGGGATTTTATTGAAGTTTGGCCTGAAAGCCCCTGGTGCCGGCTACCGGCCCGAACAGGTCAACATGGATTTTCACTATGACGAACTTTCGGAAAAATATGTGCCGGATGCATATGAACGACTGATTCTGGATGCCATGCAGGGGGACTCCACCCTGTATGCCCGTGGCGATAGCATGGAAGCCGCCTGGCAATTTGTAAACCCCATCCTGGATGCGTGGCAGGAAGACCCGTCCATTCCGCTGTATGGATACCCCGCGGGCAGCTGGGGACCCGAACATGCCGACAAGTTGATCGAAGGAGAAAACATGGCCTGGCGCTATCCCTGCAAAAACCTTAGCGAGGATGGATTATATTGCGAACTATGAAACAACCAGAAATACATGTTTTCAAAACGC
>JAOUOM010000309.1 GCA_029880385.1 Cyclobacteriaceae bacterium
TCCCCGTTGGTGTTATCACCAACGGGGAGTGGACGCCAATTAGCAGTTGGTTAGAACACTGGGGCATCATGGTATTTATTTCCCCCTTTGAAGGGGGGTGCGTAGGCCCAGGCAAGGGCAGGGGGATGTCAAAAGTCACCCGTTGCAAACTGGCGGCAGCGGAGGGGAGATTATAAAAAAGGGAGCACCAGGCCTGGCATTCGCGATGACTGGCCGGAGGCGCCCAGCCGGGGGCGCCCAGCCGGGGGCGCCCAGCCGGAGGCGCCCAGCCGGAGGCGCCTGGCCGTCCGCGCCTTTGCTATTTTTTTGCTTTCGTAGCAAAAAGGAAAAGCGGTCATATGAAAGCGTAGTGGACACTACGCTTAGATTTTGTACGATCATGTATTATTTGCTTTCATGCAAGGGAGAAACAACCATAGCAAGTGTACCAACTTCCCGAGCGGTCGCCGGTAAAGGGCGCAAAAAGTCGCTGCCTAGCCCCGGGCGTGGGCAGCACGCAGGCCGGCGCGGAGCACGGGCATACAGGTACCAGGGAGCCAGCCGGTAGTGCTCGGATGGATCAACAGGCCGATATGGCCAGTGTGGAGTGAAAAAGGAGAGGGGATTGATCGCCCGGATCAGCTAAACGGGGCCGGGAGCCGGCAAAAAAAAACAGCTACCACCGCATCTAACGACAGGGTGGTAGCTGGAATGCCGGGGTTAGAACTGGATGGACAATCCGAAATACGGCGAAATATATTTGGTGGCTTTGTACGAGCCGTCGGCTACGGGCGTGAATGCCCAGTAATAGTCGAGCCCGGCAGCCAGGAATTTATTGAGGTGATAGATAAAGCGGACTTTGGCGATGGAGCGTTCGTCCAGTTTGAATGCGTCCGACAGGTTGGCCAGGTTGCCTTTGAAATACGTCCCATGGATGGATACCTTATCGCCCAGACGGTCAACGTCGGCATTTAACCTGACAACTGCCGGAGAGGTGGCATCCATGTTGTCGGGGATGAGCAGACTACCGCCCAGTTCTACTTTTTGTAAGATCTGGCCGGTCAGGCTACCGTAGATGCCTGCTTTGCCCTCGGCAAAGGCCGACGAAAATATTTTGGCATCCTTGTCCAGTTCGTACGTGAAATCGAAGAATTGGGGGATGTAATGATCGCTGTAATTCAGTCGTTCGATCCGGACGTCTGTATTGAGTATGTCGGCGATGAAGTTGAAGCGGAAATTGATACCGTAGCTGGTGCCTTTTCCGTCGGCATAGCCATCGACCAGGGTCTGGTTTACGTCAAGTGCAGGGTTGATCGAATTGATGCTGGTGGTAAAGGCATCGCTTGCTAGTTTGAGTTTGCCATAATTGAAAAATGCGTCGATCTGGATAAACGGAACGCGGACGAGGGTCATGCCGGCATCGATGCCAAAGGCACCAATTCCATCCTGCTGTGTATAGGCATAGGTTGTGCTCGTGCTGTCGCTGAGGGGGATGGCTGTCTGGTCTTTGTCGGAAAGTACGGTTGTGCCGATTTCAAGCGTGCGGACAACGGGAATTCCCGTAATGGCCAGCGGTCGTACATATGGTCGGAAGACCATCAGATTTTTGGACGTAGGGTCAAAATCGCTGTACATACCTTCCATGCCGATCATGCCCTTGTAGCTAAGGTCATAGTGCAGGCCTACTTTTCTTTTTTCAAAGCTGGTACTGTTGGTGTAATTGTTGACCAATCCGCCAAAGCCGATCATAGTGCCATTCAGCTGGCCTACGCGTACATAGACCGGGTCACGCTTTTGGGTGCCATAGCGGATATAGGTGATCATACGGCCCACACCGATACCACCTTCGTAGATGTCTTTTCTGAATGTCTGGTCCTGGATATTAAACAAAACCGGTACATTGAGGCCAAGGCCGATTTTCCAAATACTGAATTCGGGTTGCAGGGTCATACCGGCATACCACTGGTTGTCGATTTGGGTCATGGTAAATCCGCCGTTGACCGTGCTTGTCCCGGACATGGTACCCATACCAGCCCGGAAGTCTTCTGCAGGAGGGGCAATTTCCCTGTTTTTCTTTTCTTTGGTTTCTTTAGGTCTCTTTGCATCCGGTTCATCCTTTGGTGCCGGTTCGTCTTTTGTTACCGGTTCGTCTTCTTCTACTTTTTCTTCTTCGGGCCGGATGATTTCCGGTTCAGGCTGTTTCACCACCGTATCTGACGGAATGGTGGGCTGGGGGATGGTATCCGCTACGGCCGGTACAGGGTCTGTTGCGGGCGTCGAGCTTGTTACGGTATCCAAAGGAGCCGTTTGGATCGAATCAGCAGCGGGTAGCTGGAGACTGTCCGCAGCCACCGGTTTGCGGGTGGTGTCCTGGGCCACGGTATTTTCCGAAGGCGGGGTATCGGTTTCTTTTTTCTTTTTCTTTTTGGTATCGCTCCATAAGTGGGAATAATCTGCATATGGATCGTCAGTATCCTGGGCCATTATGGGAAATGAAAGGCAGAAGGCATAAAAAAATAAAAGTAAAAATGTAGCTCTCATTATTCGTGTGGTTTGTGGGAAAATATACAAATCGGTTTAGTTTTTTGGCGGGTTTATCATGATATGCGCCCTGTGGGTACCCGGATCCATGATCCATGGTCCGCCCGGTGCCATGGGGGCAAGGGGTAGGCCGGTAGATTCGGCAGTAGCAAACGGAAGGTAGATCACATAGCGCAGGTACGTGTTTTCTATATCGCCTGTGGCTGCATTGATGGTGCCGGTCAGCACATACAATGTGCTTCGTTCCGGCATAGGCAATGTGCCAGCCTTCACTTCCTGTTCGCGGATATCAAAGCGTTCCTGGAAGCTTTTTCCTTCTTCTTTTAGTTGCCTGCCCCGTGCCATAAAGGGTTCCAGGCTTTGGTGGTAGGCCGAGGCACTGAAACCTTCCACGGCCGGGTCATCGGCTATGCAGATGATTTCATTTGTTCCCCTGCGAAGGATGACAAAATCTCCCTGTTCATTGTAGCCATAGACGGTGGCTGCTGTGCGCAGGCTTTCGGGTGCGGCGAGCACTGCCGTCCGGATTTGCCAATCGGCCGACGGTGTTTGTGCAAACATGGAAAAGACAGAAATGAGCAGCAGGAAGACAAGTGATTGTGATTTCATAATGCGTACGGAATGTGAAGTTTACTTCAAGTTTAAAGAAAATAGACGAAAATACATGGGAATACGTTGGAGGCACCGCACATTAGTTTATTCTTCCAGGGTCTCCAAAATATCCATTACCAGGCCGTAGTCCTTAAGGCCTGGTCGTTCTTCGGGTGTTCCGCTTAGTTCTATGCCCGTCCAATTACCGGGCAGGGACTGGATATTTTCTTTTGTGAAGGGTGCCGACAACAGGAACGGTGTGGTGCCGGAAGTACGGGCAGGCGCATCGGGAAAGACCGGATTGCTGGTTTGCAAAATGATAGTATGGACGAGTTCTGCTGCGTATTCGATTTTGGTGGCCAGTTCGGCAGGCGATTCCGTTAGGGGGAGCCTGAAAATAACCGGAATCCCCAGCTGGCAGATTTCCTCTAACTGGTCAAATCGGGACGTTTCCAGGAAGTCCAATGGATAATCGGTGTATGTCAGGCGGATGTCGTCCACAGCGGATGTACCGTACTCGCCCACCAACTTCACACCAGAGACCCATTGGGTGATTTCCATAAAACGAGATGGGTCAATATAGTCCGGTGAGGTTTGCTGCAGGTTGAACCCGAGCATGTCGGCCATCATACCGGCACAATAGCGTGCATCGCTCAGGTTGGAAATATTACTGATTTTAACAAACACCGATAACGCCATTTTACTTAATTTTGTCAGGCAAAGAAATCGTTTTTTGTGTTCGTAATAAAGTTTTTATCAAAATTCTAACCTAAATGGCTGTTGAACTAATATCAGATAATGAATTCCGGGACAAGATAACGGGGGCAGAAAAAGTGGTGGTGAAATATTATGCCGATTGGTGTGGCAGTTGCCGCTTGTTTGCTCCAAAATTCAGGCGTTTGTCGAATGATGAGCGGTTTGGAGGGATTTCTTTTTTGGACATAAATGCAGAACATAACCCTGCAGCCCGTCAGGAAGCAGGTGTAACCAACCT
>JAOUOM010000008.1 GCA_029880385.1 Cyclobacteriaceae bacterium
CGTCAACAAGATTGTATTATTTTTGGCTTCGTGCAATAAGCGATCTCGTTGTATCGGGACTACTCCCGGGTATTCACATACAATACCTCCCCCTAAGTTGGCCAATTCTGCTGAGAAAGACAATGGCAGGTCAAGTGCAATTGCCAGTGAAATGATGCTAATGACTGTGTCGCCTGCACCGGATACGTCAGAAATTGATCGTACATGGGCAGGGTGTTGGCCCATTTCGTTCTTATTTTTATAAAAAACCCCGTTTTCCGAAAGTGTGATCAGCGTGTTGTCCACGTGTAACAGTTCGGCTAATTCCGTCACGGCAGTTTCGATTGCCTTTTCGGATAAATCCACTTCGAGTTTCATGCCTTCCCGCAGTTCTTTGAGGTTGGGCTTGAACAAGGTAGCGTGGTGATAGGCAAGGAAATTCCTTTTTTTCGGGTCAACGGTTGTTGGTATGCCTTTTTCCTTTGCTTTCCGGATTGTGAATTGAATTATTTCCGGATCCAGGCACCCTTTGTCATAGTCTTCGAAAATAACAACATCGCACCCTTCCAATAACCGGAGAATATGGGAGCTTAGTGCCGACCTGTCTGTTTCATGAAGCGGGGAATCTTCCTCCTCGTCGATACGAATGAGGTGGTGCCCTCCCGATATTACCCTGTTTTTTACCGTGGTTCGTCGTTTGCTGCTTCTCAAAATTCCTTCGGAAGACATGCCTTTTCGTTCCAGTAAGGCCCGGAAATCATCGCCTTCCCCATCATCCCCTATTACCGAGCACAAAATGGGTACCGCACCCAGTGCCTGAATGTTGAGTGCTACATTGGCAGCTCCACCCAGTCGTTTTTCCCTTGATTTCACGTTGAGTACCGGCACGGGAGCCTCGGGCGATATCCGGGTTACCGTACCATGGATATAGGAGTCGACCATTACATCACCTATGATCAATACCCTGAGTCTCTCAAATGAAGTAAAAATTTCCTGTATGGAGCCGTACCTCATCAATAGATTTTTTCGAGTGCTGCTTTCATTCTGGTAATGGCCGTTCTCAGGTCTTCTTCTGATGCTGCATACGAAAGCCGAATGCAATCCGGGTCGCCGAAGGCCTCACCATCTACTAACGACACGTGTGCTTCGGAAAGCAGGTAGAGGCAGAGATCCGGAGCATTTTTTATTTGTCCTTTACCAAAATAGCTGCTTACGTTCGGGAAAAAATAAAAAGCTCCCTGGGGCATATTTACGTCCACACCGGGTATTTCTGAAAGCAGGCCATACACCAATTCCCTTCTTCTTTTGTATTCTTCAGCCATTTCATAAGAAGGCTCGTAGGTGGTAGTGAGCGCAGTAAGTGCCGCTCGCTGTGCAATGGAGCAGTTTGCTGAGGTGATTTGACCTTGGATTTTATTGGCAGCCTTGGCCAGCCAAAGTGGTGCGCCGATGTACCCCACACGCCAGCCTGTCATGGCAAAACCTTTGGCAAACCCGTTCACGGTTACGGTTCGATCCTCCATGCCTTCAATGGCACCGATACTGGCATGCTTGCCCGTATAATTGATCATTTCGTATATTTCATCCGAAATCACGACAATTTCCGGATGGTCTTTGAGTACATCCGCAATTTCAGTGAGCTCTTCCCGGGTAAATACCGAACCCGTAGGATTGCAGGGGGAAGAAAAAATGACCGCTTTGGTTTTGCTGGTGATGGCTGCCTTTAATTGACTGGCCGTGGCTTTGAAATCGTCTTCTATGCCACCTTTGATAAATACACATTTGCCTTCAGCCAACTCGACCAGGGCACTGTAGCTGACCCAATAGGGAGAAAAAACAATTACTTCGTCGCCGGGGTTTAGCAGGGCCAAAAACACATTGGCAATGGATTGCTTGGCTCCATTGGAAACCACTATCTGCTCGGCGGTGTAGGACAGGCCGTTTTCCTTTTTAAATTTTTCGCTGATGGCTTCCCTCAGGTCGAGATACCCGTTTACCGGAGGATAGGCAAAATATTTGCCTTCGTCTATCGCCTTCTTGGCTCCTTCCTGTATGTGTTTGGGCGTTTTGAAATCCGGCTCACCCAGGCTCAGGCTTATCACATCAATTCCTTTTTGCTTCATTTCGCGGGCTTTGGCCGCCATGGCAAGGGTCGCTGACTCCACCATGTTTTTAATTCGCTCCGATCTTAAATCCATATTTTCAAAAATTCGCTCAAAATTAAAAAGATACCGTGCCTGATTTTAGTATTTTATGAAAAGATTCGTAATAACTTTCATCATGCGTAGAAATTTTGTACCCTATGTGTTGATCCTGTTTGGGTTTTCGGGATATACACAAGAAGCTGATCTCCGATTTTCTGCCTATGTGGATGGATATTATTCGTACGATTTCAGCCAGCCCTCCGACCATCAAAAACAATATGTGACACAAGCAGCCCGACATAATGAATTTAACATCAACCTTGGCATGCTGAAGGTCAGCTATGACAATGGGGATGTGAGGGGAAATGTGGGGTTGCAAACGGGAACCTATCCGGCTACCAATTATGCCGGCGAACCCACTGTCCTTGCCCAGCTAATCAACCAGGCCAATGCAGGAATACGTGTGTGGGGCAAGTCATGGATTGACATGGGGGTATTGGGCGGGCATTTTGGTTATGAAAGTGTGTTTTCCTTGCGAAATGAGTTGTATACGCAGGCACTGGCTACCGAATACACTCCCTATTACCAGATGGGTGTCCAGTTTTCGTCGCAGCTTTCCGGTTCCCTGGCATTTCGTGCGGTGGTGGTCAATGGGTGGCAGAATATTTATGAAACCAATACCGCCAAATCTTATGGGATTGGGCTGGATTACCGGGTATCAGAATCGTTTTCTGTCAGTTATGGCAATTATTTTGGAAACGAAGGCGATGATTTGACCGGCAAAAAATACAGGGTGCACAACAATGCATATGCCAGCTATAGCGGAAATGCCCTAAAAAGCACAGTGGTCGTTGACCATACACAACAGGAATTGTTTACGTCTGGCCAAAGGGGACAGGTTCTGTTTATTACCTGGATCAACCTCTTTTCCATTAGTGAAAAACTGGGACTGGGTGCCCGCTATGAATATGTCTCGGATCAAGACAATATTTTGTTTACCACTGTATTTCCGGGATTTCAGACCCAAATCGTGTCTGCTTCCCTGAATTATAGTGTCATGAAAAATGCCGTTTTAAAGGCCGAAGGGAAATATTATTTCGGACAGGAGGATATCTGGCAGGGACAAAAAGGCATCGCCAATGAAAATGTAATGATCAATGTGGGACTGGCAGTAAGCCTTGAAAAGACCAACGAGTGACAAAGGTAAGCTTGTTAGGCTTTGTCCGGCAACCACTCAAAATCTTCTGTTTTGGGGATGCTGTTTACCATGTCGATGATTTTTTGCGGAGGAACGATCACTTTACGGGATTGCAGGTCGAGCCAGGCACCGTCTACTTCTACCTGTGCAGAGAGTGATCCGTCCATTTTGTATATTTTCTGGCGAAAGGTCCACTTGGTAGCGTTACGCCGGGCCTTAACCAGGGCAATGTCCACTTCCAGTTTTTCGCCTATCCTGATTTCTTTAAAAAAACGTGTTTCCTCCCTGAACAAAATTGGCCCAATCCCCATTTCGATCAGATGGGCAAATGAAAACCCATGCTCCTCAAAGTATGTCACGCGTAATTGAGCCGCATAATCGTTGTAGGCCGTATGCCGCATGTGGCCATTGGGGTCCAGATTGGCCCAGATGGATTGAAATTGCCTCTTGTATTCGGCCATGTTTAGGTGTTTTTATTTTTCCCCTTCCGGAGCAGTATCGGTGTCTTTGTTGGTTTCTGATGTCAGTACTTCGGGTGCCACATCTACCAGCTGGTGGTACCAGGCCACGAGTTTTTTGATATCGCTCGCATATACACGGTCTTCATCGTAGTTGGGCAGAACAAATTTCAGGAACGATTTGAGTTCTTCACCATCGGATGTTTTGGTCAGACCCGTATCGCCTTTAAACTCGACATGGATTTTTTGTAAAATGTCTTTTAAGGGTACCGATCCATCCCCGTCGTTGGTGTAGATCGAAATATCGGACAATACCGATACTTTGGCATTCATGCCCACCACTAGTTTTTTGTTTGTTCCATCGAGTGTTTCGAGGATAACCCCGGCACGGGTAGGGTTTAAGATTTTGAAAAGCCCGCTTTTCCCGGAAACGGAGGCCAATTCACTAAAGTCCATAGATCGTAATAGGTAATTTCAGGCACAAAACTATAGCAATTAATTTTTAACCGAATTATTTATGTCCCGGATGTATTGAAGCAAATCGGATTTGCCTTCGCCTGTTACGGTCGATGTAGCGAATATGGGCGGGAGTTCGTCCCATTGTTTGCGCAAAACACGTTTGTACGCCGCAAGGTTTTGTTGGGTTTTGGTTTTTCCCTGCTTGTCGGTTTTGGTAAAAACGATCGAAAAGGGGATGCCATTTTCACCCAGCCATTGCATAAATTCCAGGTCAATTTGCAGGGGTTCGTGTCGTGAATCTACCAGCAGGAACACATTGTACAGGTTTTGCCTTTGCTCAAAATACTCGTTCACCATTTTTTTCCACTTGGCCTTTTCAGTTTTGCTTACTTTGGCCCATCCATATCCGGGCAAATCCACCAGGTACCAGGCTTCATCGATCAGGAAATGGTTGATCAGTTGGGTTTTTCCGGGTTTGGTGGAAATTTTGGCAAGGTGGTTTTGCTGGGTCAGCAGGTTGATCAGTGAGGATTTGCCCACATTGGAACGACCGATAAAGGCGTACTCCGGCAGGTTGGGTTCAGGGCAGTCGGCCATTTGGGCACTGCTTTTCACAAAAAGGGCTTTTTTAATTTCTTGCATTCAATTTGTTGCGTAATGCTGCCATTCACTTTCTAATCCGTTAATATTGCAGCCATTATGACGGTAGTACCCTACAAAGATAAGGAGGGCGGCAAAAAGGAACAGGTCGCAGAGATGTTTAACAATATTTCTGGCAAATATGATTTCCTAAACCACTTCCTAAGCCTCGGTATCGACATTTGGTGGCGAAAAAAAGCGATCCGGCAATTGCGTGACCTGAAACCGGCACAAATACTGGATATAGCCACGGGTACTGGCGACCTGGCCATTGCGGCCCTATCCCTCCATCCCGAAAAAGTAACGGGCGTTGATATTTCCGAAGGAATGCTGAAGGTGGGAAGGGAAAAACTAAAAAGAAAATCTCTCGATACCAAGATCGAGTTGCTGGCGGGGGATTCTGAAAACCTTCCGTTTGCCGACAATAAATTTGATGCAGTCATCGTTGCATTTGGAGTTCGTAACTTTGAAAACCTCGAAAAAGGACTTTCCGACATGTACCGGGTGGTAAGGCCCGGAGGACGCGTCGTTATTTTAGAGTTTTCACGGCCCAGGACGTTTCCCTTTAAGCAATTGTACCAGTTTTATTTTAAGTGGATATTGCCTAAAATTGGAAAGATAGTATCGAAAGATCAGGCAGCTTATACGTATTTGCCCGATTCGGTACAGGCATTCCCGGATGGGGAGGATTTTTTACGTATTTTAACAAAAATCGGATTTCAGCAGACCCAATGCAAACCCCAGACGTTTGGTATCAGCAGCATTTATATTGGCATAAAATAGCCGTATTGTCATTCCTGTTCCTTTTGTTAGGGATGGGGCAGGGATTGGCACAGAACAAAATCCATGAAAACCTGGGAGATTATGACGAGCAGTGGATTCATTATGGTTTTCTGATAGGGGTCCATCAGTCCAAATACAAAATCTCGTATTCGGATGCCTTTGTTCTCCCTCAAATGGACAGCCTGCATTCCATTGTACCGGGAAATCTCGGGGGGTTCAAACTCGGATTTGTGGTCAACATGTTCATGTTTCAATACCTCGACTTCAGGATTTTGCCCACCGTGGGGTTTTATGAAAATGACCTGACCTATCGCTATACGGACGGATCCTCATACCGGCTGCTCAAGGATGCCACAATGATGGAATTGCCCCTTTTGCTTAAATATAAGTCGGTCAGGCGCGAAAATGTGGCCATGTACCTGGTAGGCGGGATCAATCCGTCGCTGGAAGCGGCTGGAAAAGGGGACGAAGTGACGACACGGGAAAACCTGGAGCTTCGAAACTTCAATGTGTCGTTTGATGTGGGTGCAGGGTTTGACCTCTATTATCCCATGTTCAAATTCTCACCGGAAATCAGGTATTCTTTTGGCGGGCGAAATATGCTGACCCCCAAGAAAAATGAATACAGCGTAAATCTGGATGAATTAGTAACACATAATATTGCAATTTTCATCACCTTTGAGGGTGGGCCAAATTACCTGAAGAAAAGAAAGAAAAAGCAGTGAGGTCCCGGATTTTCTAACCTAATACCCTTCTGATGAAACCAATAGCATTTATTACCGGTGCTACCAGTGGCATTGGTGAAGCCACAGCAAAAAAACTTGCCTCAAACTATTTTTTGGTGCTTTGTGGCCGAAGAAAAGACAGACTGGATGCCCTCGAAAAAAACATCAGGGTGCATACCGACGTACACACCCTGTGCTTTGATGTGCGTGACCGAAAGGCCGTATTTGATGCCGTCGATAGCCTGCCCCCTCAATGGCAGGATATTTCCTTATTGATCAATAATGCCGGAAATGCCCATGGCTACAGCCTCATACATGAGGGGGATATGGATGACTGGGATGCAATGATCGATATCAACGTGAAGGGCTTGCTGTACGTGAGCAGGGCCATTATCCCGCGTATGGTCGAAAAGAAAAAAGGACACATTGTCAACATCGGATCCATTGCCGGAATAGAGGCCTATCTGAGGGGAAATGTATACAATGCCTCAAAATTTGCAGTAAATGGGCTTACCCAGGGTATGCGCATGGATCTCAATCCGTACGGGATCAAGGTTTCGGAGATCAAGCCGGGCCTGGTGGAGACGGAGTTTGCACAAGTCAGGTTCAAGGGCGATCAGGAAATGTCGGCAAGTGTATACAAAGGAATGGAACCTTTGTTAGCCCGTGATATTGCCGATGCGGTTGATTTTGTGGTGAGCCGACCGGCCCATGTCACGATTGCCGATATGCTGGTCTTCCCTACCGCTCAGGCAAGTGCCGCTATGGTACATCGTACTGCGTGAAAGTTCTGTATGTATCGACTGAAGAATAATCGAATTAACCTGCCATTCCCGGATTGGACAGGTTTCTTTTTTTTACATTACCGCTAAATAAATTCCCGACCCAAATGAAATCGGTACTCATCCTGGGAGCAGGTCGCTCCTCTACTTCCCTGATCCGTTACTTATTGGACAATAGTGTTGCGGATGGTTTTCAAGTCATTATTGGTGAAAAAGAACCCGATATTGCCCACAAAAAATTTCCCAAAGCTGAAATATTGGCCTTTGATATCCTCGACAAGGAGCAGGCTGCACGGGAAATAAAAAAGGCCACCCTGGTGATCAGTATGCTGCCAGCGTCGCTACATGTCCATGTAGCCAGGATTTGTGCCTCGGAAGGAATCCATTTGCTTACAGCTTCCTATCTGTCGGAAGAAATCAAGGCACTATCGGATGCGTTTGCTGCTTCTAAGGCTATATGCCTGATGGAAATGGGCCTAGATCCGGGAATCGACCATATGTCGGCCATGAAAGTCCTTGACAGGATTCAAAAAAAAGGGTTTGAACTGACTTCCTTTGAAACTTTTACCGGTGGATTACTGGCCGATGATGCCATAAAAGACAATCCCTGGAACTATAAATTCACCTGGAACCCGCGCAATGTGGTATTGGCCGGGTCAGGCTCTGTGAAATTCATCCAGGAAGGTAAATACAAATACATACCCTATCACCGTTTGTTTCGCCGTACAGAAGTAATCCATATACCCGGCTATGGGTATTTTGAGGGGTATGCCAATCGGGATTCACTCAATTACCTGGATTTGTATAATCTCAGAAACATCAGGACGCTGTACAGGGGAACCCTGCGAAGACCGGGCTTTTGCCGGGCCTGGGATATTTTCGTGCAACTCGGTGCTACCGACGATTCGTATCAGATGGAGGGAGTAGAGCAAATGACCCACCGCCAATTCATTAATTCGTTCTTACAATTTAATCCTCATGATTCGGTCGAACTAAAACTGGCTCATTACATGAATTTTGGGCTGGAGTCAGAGGAAATGTATAAATTAAACTGGTTGGGGATTTTCTCGGAAGAAAAGGTAGGCCTGTCACAAGGAACACCGGCGCAGATACTTGAACATATTTTGAAGAAAAAATGGACGCTGGATTCAACAGATCGTGATATGATCGTGATGTGGCACAAATTTGATTTCCTGGACAAGGGGCGTCACAAGCAAATTCAGGCTCACATGGTCGCGGTTGGGGATGATGAAGTAAATACAGCCATGGCTAAAACCGTTGGTTTGCCTCTGGGGATTGCCGCCCGGGAAGTGCTGGCGGGAAGAATTGCACTTACAGGTGTTCATATCCCGACACAAAAGGAAATATACGAGCCCGTATTGGCAGAGCTTGAGCGGATGGGGTTTGAATTTATGGAGCGGGAAACCCTTTCGTAAGCCGGAAGTGCCAGCTTTAGTCCGTGTTTGTGGGAAATGTAAAAACAGAAAGTCATGAAAATAATCCATTATTTACTCGTACTGGTCGTGTCAGGTATAGTCCTGTTGCGCTGCGTCACCACCTCCCCTGCCTATAAAGCCACGGAAGATTCAAAACCGATGTACAATGAGCTGGTGGATTACCTGCGACGGGTGCCTGGTTTGCAAATCACCGGGGCCAATGGAAATTATTCCATTGCGGTACGGGGGGCAGTCAGTCTTAACGCATCGTCGGAACCCTTGTTTATCGTAGATAATGTGCAGGTAGGCAGTTACCAGTCGGCAGCTTCCCTGGTCGATCCCAACAATATCCGCTCGGTCGAAGTGTTGAAGGATGTTGCATCCACCCAGCCGTATGGGATGCGTGGGGCCGGCGGGGTGATTTTGATCCGTACCCAAAAGCCAAAATAAGGCTATAAGCCCAGGTAATACGGGGACAGGAGTTGGGTGAACTGATCCGAATAGTGGCCATCTCCATCCCGGATAACCAGGCTGTTGGTTGAGAGGGTTTCCGGTGTTTTCTTAAAACCCTGGATCATCCGGAAGGGTTTTTGGCCGGGATTGTTGATGATTTCCAGTTTTTCACAGGCATAAAGCCCCTGCTGTAAGGCGAGTTGTTCAAATTTTGCAGATTCATGTACGGGATACAGTACATAGGCAGATCCTGTATCTGACAATAAGGCAGCGATGGCTTGAATGAGGTCAGCCATTGGTAATGTGTCTGTGTGTAGGGCCATGTTTCGCTTGGGATCGCTTGGTTTAAGGTTGTTTGTGAAAAACGGCGGATTACACACGATCAGGTCAAAGGTTTGTTTTGTGGAGTCGGCAAATGTCTGGACAGGGGAATGGATCACCGAGAGGCGATCCCGCCACGGACTGTTTTGAAAATTTTCATCTGCCTGCACACACGCATCCTGGTCAATTTCAATGGCCGTGACAGGCATTGTACCTCGTTGGGCACACATCAGGGGAAGCAGGCCGGTACCGGTGCCAATATCCAAAAGGGAATTGGCAGTCTCTACGGGTATCCAGGCACCCAACAGGCACCCTTCGGTGGTTACTTTCATGCCACACATCCCTTGCTGGATGGTGAAATTTTTGAATTGAAAATAAGAATTGGGCACGGTATTACTGACCACTTTCGGCTTCAAATACCGCATCAATCAGCAGGTCGGGTCGTTGGGAAGCTTGTACGGCCAAAAAATCACAGCGTTCGTTTTCTGCATGGCCGGCGTGGCCTTTAATCCACTGGAAGGTCACCTTATGCCTACGGTAGCTCTTGAGAAAACGCTCCCATAAATCCCGGTTTTTTTTCCCCTTAAAGTCCTTGGTGACCCAGTTTGCCAGCCAGCCTTTGGATACCGAATCCACCACATATTTGGAGTCAGACACAACCCGTACAGGCCATCCGTCTTCTTTGATGGCTTCAAGGCCTGCAATTACGGCAAGCAGTTCCATTCGGTTGTTGGTGGTCATGCGAAAACCTTCCGAAAGTTCTTTCTTTTTCCCTTTGTATTCCAGGACGACACCATACCCCCCGGGCCCGGGATTGCCTTTTGCTGCACCATCGGTATATATTGTGATCATGAAAGGAACCAGTGATTTTTAAATAATTTGATGGCAATGGATAGCAGGATGATGCCAAATACTTTGCGTAAAATATTAAACCCGGCATTTCCTATTTTTCGTTCGAGCCAACCGCTGGTTTTTAATACCAGATAGACAAATATCAGGTTTACAAATATGCCGACAAGGATGTTGATGGTTAAGTACTCAGCTTTCAGTGATATCAGGGTTGTCATGGTGCCGGCACCGGCGATCAACGGAAATGCAATGGGAACGACCGAAGCAGATTTGGTGTCGGTCGGATCGGATCGAAACAATTGCAGGCCAAGGATCATCTCCATGCCGAGAAGGAACATGATAATGGCACCGGCAATGGCAAACGAACCCAGGTCTATGCCAAATAATTTCAGGATGCTTTCGCCAAGAAACAGGAAAATGACCATGATCAAACCCGAAATCAACGTGGCTTTTTCTGATTGTACATGACCTGCCTTTTTTCTCAGATCGATGATGATCGGTACACTTCCCAGGATATCAATGACTGAAAAAAGGATCAGGGAAACCGATAGTATTTCTTTAAAATTTAGCATGTGGGGTTTTTGTTAAAAGCAAAAATAGGCTTTCAATACTTTATGGGATACCCATTTCGCTGTATTTGTATAAAAAGCCGCCCTGTAGGAAATTCACATGTATGAATGGTCGGCCTGGATTGCCTTTCAGAGGTTTTTTTCAAAAAAATGAATCAGCTTTTCAATCTCTTTTCCCCTGATGGCCGGGAAATTGGCAATACGAAACGTGCTGTCTTTCCATTCCCCATAGCCGTTTCCTAAAATAATATCAGATTCGCGGGCTTGTTGGATGATTTTTTTTGGATCCTCACAGCTCAGTGCCAATACCGTTGGTGAGCGGAGGTTTTTGTCTTTCACCAGCCAGTCCAACTGACGAAATGAGTCGATTACCCGTGTCCACGATTCAAATCGCTTCCTTGTTTTTTCGTCAATGACTTCAATTCCGTCCGAGGCTTTGAGGGTTCGGTAGAGGAGGTAGATAGCCAGTACATTGGGCGTATAATGGGTTTGGTTTTTCTCGCTGTTTTCCAGGATAGTCACCAGACTGTTATAATGCGACGTTTCGCCAATTTCGTATGCCCTTGCCACAGCCCGGGGCGAAAGAATCAGAATCCCCATACCCGATGGAAGGCCCAGGCACTTTTGAACAGAGGCATACCAGTAATCGCCCCATTGGAAATCGATGGAGATCCCTCCCAGCGAACTGGTGACATCCAGGGCGATCAGGGTTTGTTCTGGCAGGACGGATCGGAGGCCCTGAAGGCTGCTTGCAGGCAATATGGTGCCATTTGATGTTTCGCAATGTGTGAGGCAGATCACATCGGCCGAGGTTGACACTTGCTCCAGGGGAGGGTACTCATTGATCCCAAAAGGGACAGCCAGGGTGTTGATGCCCAGCTTGCCGGCGGTCTGGTACCATTTGGCACCAAAGGCCCCGGAATAAAAGTGCTGGCTTGTCTGCAGGGTCAGGGATTGGGCAATGATCTCCCACGATTCGGTAGCAGAGGAGACGAATGCAAGCGTATAGTCTTTGGGAACGCCGAGTTTGCGATGGAGAATGAGCCTGGTCTTTTGCATCAGCTCCATGAAATCCTCACTTCGGTGGTTGACTGACAACACTCCTTCCATGTAGGCTTCATAGAAATATTCGGTAATGCGTGGGTTGACACGCCCGGGACCCGGGTAAAACGACGGTATCTTCATTTTGCAAGATGCAACAGGTGACCGATGGCCATCTGGTAGCCATGTAATCCAAAACCGGACATAACCCCTATCGAAACGGCACTGATGTAACTGTGGGCGCGAAAGGCTTCCCTTGAAAAAATATTGCTGATGTGGACTTCAACTACAGGGGCAGGGACAGCAGAAACCGCATCGGCCAGTGCGATAGACGTATGCGAGTAGCCACCGGGGTTTAGCACGATGCCCTGAAATTCAAACCCGGCTTTTTGGATGAAATCGATGAGCTCTCCCTCGTGATTGGATTGGAAATACGTGAGCTGGTGATCGGGGAAGGCCGCCGAAAGTTCCTCAAAATAGGCCTCAAATGACAAGCTGCCATAGATATGAGGTTCTCTTTTTCCCAGTAAGTTTAAATTTGGGCCATTTACAATTGCAATTCGCATCAGGTGGTTAATTTTGCAGCTCAGGTGAGCTGGGACATTTACATCAAACAATTCAAAGACTTTCTCAAGTTAGAAAGATCCCTGGCGGATAATTCGGTAGTGGCTTACCTGCGGGACATCACGAAATTAAAGGAGTTTTTCGAAATAAATGGACGAAATGTCAACCCGCTGCATGTTCAGCAGCAGGACCTGGTAGATTTCCTTGAATTTCTCAACGAACTGGGTATGTCGCCCTATTCGCAGGCACGGATGCTGTCGGGACTGAAATCGTTTTACAAATTTCTGACCTATGAAGAATTTGTGGAGAAAGACCCAACCGAACTGCTCGAAGCACCCAAATTGGGCAGGAAACTACCTGATACACTCAATATCCACGAAATTGAACAGGTTTTGTCAGCCATTGACATGTCTACTCCGGAGGGAACCCGCAACCGGGCGATGCTGGAGACGCTGTACAGCTCAGGGCTTAGGGTTACTGAGTTGATTGAACTGAAGATCAGCAACCTCTACGAAGACATAGGTTTTGTGCGTGTGGTGGGCAAAGGAAGCAAGGAGCGGCTTGTGCCCATCGGGCGTGTGGCACTCAAGCACATCGGCATTTACCGAAATGAGATACGAAGCCATCAGGACATAAAGCATGGTCAGGAGGATATTTTGTTTCTCAATAGACGGGGAGCGGGCCTCTCACGTGTGATGGTATTTATGATCATCAAAGAGCTGGCTCAAAAAGCAGGATTGAACAAAACCATCAGTCCGCACACATTCAGACATTCATTTGCCACTCACCTGATTGAAGGCGGGGCAGATTTGCGGGCAGTACAGGAAATGCTGGGGCATGAGTCCATCACGACAACCGAAATTTATACCCATCTTGACAGGGATTATTTAAAACAAATTATACGGGATTTTCATCCACGCAGTTAACGTTATGTATACACTCATTCGCAACCTACTGTTTTTAATGCCAGCCGAAACGGCCCATCAGGTCACCACCCGCCTGTTAAAGTTCCTTTTTATTTTTCCGGGGGTCCGGTCGTTGTTTTCCCTGCGCTATAAAGTAACGTCACCCCAACTGGAACGTACCCTTTTTGGTATTACATTTCCCAATCCGGTAGGTTTGGCAGCCGGATTTGATAAAAATGCCGATTACCTGCATGCCTTTCAGTATCTGGGTTTTGGTTTTTTGGAAATAGGCACCATTACACCGAAGCCCCAGCCGGGTAATCCCAGGCCACGTTTGTTCAGGCTCAAAAAAGACCAGGCACTCATCAATCGGATGGGCTTCAATAATGAAGGAATGGAAGTAGCGGTCAGAAAATTAAAAAACAGGCCCAAAGGGCTCATCGTGGGT
>JAOUOM010000310.1 GCA_029880385.1 Cyclobacteriaceae bacterium
CACAGATCGAGCATTACGACCACCTGGCAGCACTTTTTGACGTGCTAAAACGGATCAATACAATTTTGATCGACCTGAGTCGTGATGTATGGACGTATGTGTCGATGAATTATTTCACACAAAAGACCAAAAAAGAGGAAGTGGGGTCTTCGGCTATGCCGCACAAGGTAAATCCCATTGATTTTGAAAATGCAGAGGGCAACCTGGGAATTGCCAATGCGTTATTTGAGCATTTATCAGCCAAATTGCCGATATCCCGCCTGCAGCGTGACCTGACGGACTCCACGGTACTGCGTAACATAGGCGTCCCAATTGCACACACGGTACTTTCGCTGCATTCGCTGTTACGTGGCTGGGGGAAACTTGTCTGTAATGAACCCGCTATCCGTGCCGACCTGGAAGATAACTGGGCGGTAGTGGCAGAAGCTATCCAGACCATATTGCGCCGTGAATCATACCCTGCGCCGTATGAGGCACTCAAAGGCCTTACACGGGGACATGGAAAAATCACCAAAGACGTCATTCATTCATTTATCGACGGCCTGGACGTGTCGGATGAAATAAAAGGTGAACTGCTAAAAATCAGCCCATACAACTATACAGGGGCCTGATTGGCCAGCAGGTAGAGTACGGCCATTCGGATGGCCACTCCATTTTCTACCTGCTGCAGGATGATGGCGTGTTCAGAGTCAGCCACATCGGAGGTGATTTCGATGCCCCGGTTGATGGGGCCGGGGTGCATGATGGTGATGGGTTTGTCCAGCGAATCCAGTAGTTTTTTGTTGATGCCAAAATATTGTGCGTATTCGCGCAGGGAGGGGAAATAAGACATTTGCTGCCTTTCGAGCTGGATGCGCAATACATTGGCCACATCGCACCATTCGAGAGCTTTTTTTACGTCCAGTTCTACTTTTACCCCCAATTCTTTGACGTATTTTGGTAATAACGTGGCAGGGCCACATACCATTACCTTGGCACCTAGTTTTTGCAGGGCAAAGATATTGGACAATGCCACGCGGCTATGCATGATGTCGCCAATGATCACAATTTTCCTGCCTGCCACATCCCCAAATTTTTCACGGATGGAAAAAGAATCCAAAAGAGCCTGGGTAGGGTGCTCATGTGTACCATCACCGGCATTGATAATAGTGGCTTTGATATGTTTTGCCAAAAAATGCGGTGCCCCCGGGCTGGCATGGCGCATTACGATCATGTCCACCTTCATGGACAGGATGTTGTTGACCGTATCGAGCAGCGTTTCCCCTTTTTTGACCGAACTGCTTGATGACGAAAAGTTGATCACATCGGCTGACAGTCTTTTTTCGGCTAGTTCAAACGAAAGGCGTGTCCGGGTAGAATTTTCAAAAAAAACATTGGCAATGGTCACATCGCGCAGGGAGGGTACTTTTTTAATGGGTCGGTTGAGAACATCTTTGAAATGGTCGGCGGTTTGGAAAATCAACTGGATTTCTTCTTCTGTAATGTCTTTAATGCCAAGCAGGTGCTTTGTCTTCAACTGGCTCATTCTTAGGATTTGTTCATTAACCAAATATTGTCTTCCCCGCCCTGTTCCTTTAGTTCGACCTTGACACGCTGGGAATGGAGGGTATTTACTTTTTTTCCGATATAATTAGCCTCGATGGGTACGTCACGGCTATAGAGCCTGTCGATGAGTACGAGGTATTCTACTTTGTTTGGTCTGCCAAACGTACTCATGGCATCGAGTGCTGCCCGTACCGAGCGGCCGGTATAGAGGACATCATCGACCAGTATGACATTTTTGCCTTCTATGGCAAAGTCGATGCGTGTTTCGGCAGGCCTGAGGGGCTGTTCCCTGCGCCTGAAATCATCGCGGTGAAAAGTCGGGTCAAGATAGCCGAGATGGAGTTTGTTTTCCTGAAGTGTTTCCAGTACGGATTTGATGCGGTTGGCCAGAAATATACCGCGTGGCTGTAGCCCTATGATGACAGAATTTCTGAAGTCGTCATGGGATTCAATGAGTTGTTGGCACAACCGGAGGATTGTGATCTGGAGAAGGTTGCTATCTAACAGCAGTCGTTGTTGCATGATGACAGGCGCAAATATACATGGATACTGATTTAGTCCGGATACCCATTCGGGTTATATTGTATTTTGTTTATATAAAAAATATTACGTCGAATGCTGATTTTGCCTCCTGTGTCATGCTGTATTTCCTGTTCGCCGTAGGCATAGAGCACATTGTCGTACCATATATCCAAACCTTCTACCTCAGGATCTTTGATGGTAAAACTCTCCTTTTCGGATCCCAGCCGAATGGGGGTATAGGATTTGCCTTCCAGTACGTCGTGGCCCTGTACAATTTTGGACCGGATGTGGTTTTTTTCGAGGTAGAGCAATTCGATCCGGTCGCTATGTACATTTACCGTCACCGTTTCCACCAGATTGGTGCGAAATACATCGTCAATGGCAAAACTGTGATCCCAAAGGATGTTCCCGTTCTGGTCGAAGGAAACCACGATGGCATGTGTGTATTTGTACCCGATGATATTGGCATAGGAATACACATTCCGGATTGAGATGGGGTTATAGGCCGAATAGGTCTGGTAATTGGAATAGCGGGGGTAGTAGGCTTCGCCTATCAGGATAAATTCATTACCCTGCTGTACGATTTCATGTATGAGCAACCGGTAGTTGTAGCGGTTCTTTTTACCTTTTTCCTTTCGTTTGCTGATTCGCTCCCTGACCCTTTTAAAACGCTTGTCATTCAGGAAGCCAAAAAAATTGGTCAGGTCGGCAAAATTGTAATAATTGATGAACTGCTGTCTGCCGTTTACAAACTTTGCCAGGTACAATCCCCGACTGTAGAGCGAGCTTTTATTGGAATAGGCACCGGATATGTACTGAAATCCGGATGAAAAATCAGTGGGGGCACCATCGATGAGGCTTTTTCGGTCACCGGGGTTGATGGTGTTGTTTTGTACCATCAGGTTATCTGCCGTAAACGATTTCACATTGACCGTCAGCCGCTTGTTGATCATTCGTTCGATCATGGCCACCGAAAAAACACCATTGTCATCATCCATGTGGATTTCCAGGATTTCACTGTTGGTATTGTAAATGCCCGGTATCACACGGGGTTTTTTTTCTTCCAGGCTAAAAGTCAGCACCGTTGGTTTAAAATTGGTAGTGCCGGCCATCAGGATGGTCTTGTCAATCACTTCGAAATGCGAGAGTTCAATCGGGAAAACGGTTGAGATACTCAGTCTTTCCTGCAAGGAGTTTTTAGCATTTATTCGCACGATCTCATACTCATCGGGCTTGTATTGGGCACTCGAAAACAGGAGGAAATACTCGTGTGACGAATAATCCCAGCCCTGAAAGGTATGGCCATAGGGCACAATCAGTAGGCTTGACCATACGATTTGAAGGGACGTATCCAGTTTGTATATTTCCCAACCATAGCCCTGCTCCAGTCGGTTATAGGTTTCTTTTACTACCAGCAGGCCATCATCATATCCATTTACCAGATGAAATTCATTGTTCGATTTTTCGTAGAGGAATTCAATCCGGTTGGGCTGGCTCAGGTACGAACTGGTGTCAGGTTCGTTTTTTTTGCGCTGGGCAGTTGCCAGCAGGGAGCCGCATATCAGTGACAGGAGTACGAATGTTGGGCGCATAGTCATATATAAACAGTGTGCTTGTGTGAATACCTTACGCCTCGCTCATTCCAATTATAATATCAAATTCTTCTTTTTTTACCGGCTGTACGGATAGTCGGGTATTATTTACCAGTACCATGCGCGAAAGGCGATCTTCTTTTTTTACCTCATCGAGTGTCACGGGGCGCTTTAGCTTCTGTACGGGCACAAAATCCACAACGGCCCATCGGTCATCATCAGTAGTGGGATCCGGATAGTGTTCACGTACCACTTCTGCAATCCCGATCACGGCTTTTTCGTGTACACTATGGTAAAAAAGGGCCAGATCACCCACTTTCATTTCCTTCAGGTTGTTTCTTGCCTGGTAGTTGCGTACGCCATCCCAGTGATCCCTTCCCAATTCGCAAAACCGATCCCATGAAAACGTGTTCGGTTCGGATTTTATCAGCCAATAGT
>JAOUOM010000311.1 GCA_029880385.1 Cyclobacteriaceae bacterium
TTTGGAAGAATCGAAGATGGCTTGTTCGACCACCACATTTTTCCAGTCCACGTCCAGCTCCTCTGCCACGATCATGGGCATGGAGGTTTTCACGCCCTGGCCAAATTCAGGATTTGGGGCAATGATGGTCACGATCCCATTATCGCCGATTTTCAAAAAGGCATTCAGGTCAAACCATAAGTCCGGCATGGCCAGTGCTTCTTTTGAGCCGGGCTCGCAAGCGGCCAGCCAGCTGAAACTGAGCATTAATCCACCACCGGCAAGCGCGGATGACTTCATGAAGGATCGTCTACCTATTTTCGTTTGTATGATTGTCATGATGTTGGGATTTAAAGGGTGGAAGCGGTTTTGATGGCTTGTTTGATCCTGACATACGTGCCGCAACGGCAGATATTTCCGCTCATGGCGGATTCGATTTGCTCGTCCGAAGGACTCGGGTTGGAAGCCAGAAAGGCCGCCGCATTCATGATTTGACCGGCCTGGCAATAGCCACACTGCGCCACATCATGTTCGAGCCATGCTTGCTGCACGGGGTGATCGCCTGTTTCAGAAAGTCCTTCAATCGTTGTGATCTTGTTGTTTCCGATAGACGATACCGGCAGTTGACAGGAGCGGGTGGCAATTCCATTCACGTGGATGGTGCAGGCACCACACTGGGCGATACCGCAACCGTATTTGGTGCCCTGGAGGTCGAGGTGGTCCCTGAGAACCCAGAGCATCGGCGTATTGGGGTCTACATCGACCTGTTGTTGTTTTCCGTTGATGTTTAAATTGAAGATGGCCATGGTATAAGGGGTTTGAATGTATGGAAGTTAAAGAAAAATAGTATTTGGGAGAATACGTTACGATTTTCAACCCACTCACATTTCAATTCTCAATGTTGAAGTTCATGGGTATCCCGCACACTGCTAAAGGTCAGGTCGAGCAGCTTCCAATTGCCTTTTTCCTTTTTGTAAATCTCCGTCACGGTAAATTCGGTCGTCACCACGTTTCCACGTACATCGGCTTCCAGGGTAATCCGGTTCCACAGGATTACCGTGTTGTCAAAAATTTCAACCACTACATCTTTGACATTCGCATTCTTGTACCAGATGCTGCCGGTTTCGATGATTTCGAGTTCACGGGCTTTGTTCCAGGTTCCGCTCATGTGCACAAACCTTGATTGGTCGTGAAAAAGCCTGGCGAGTTCGTCCACGTTTTTTTCGGCCATCCATTGCCATTTAGCTTTGGACAGCTCCATGATTTCCTTTTCGATAGTCGTTTGCGCAGCAGACCACTGGACACACATTACGATCAGGAAGAGTCCAATAATTGATTTTTTCATTTTATAAAATTTAAATAGTACGTTACTTGATTGTCTTTGAGTCTTTCCTATTACAATCTTACGGCTTGATCTCCAGAGTGTTGGTATATGGATTACGGTCTGGGAGGGGAATTAGATTTTAAGACTAGTACATGAGCCCAAACAGCCACAACGGGATTTTATTTTTATACCCAACCTCAATGTCATCAGCAACAACATAGGAATTAGCCTGATCCTTTATTTGGGAAAATGTTTTGTTTTTTCCTCCTACTTCAAATAGAAGCTGGCCATTTGGTAGATAAAAGTCACCTTTTACCGGAAGTTCCACGGTCGTCCCCGTGTTTCGCAACTGGCTGAGTAGAAACGTTTCCCTGAGATTTCCGACATCAGGCGATTGGTTTAGTGCAAAACTGAAATTTGTATTATCCAGGTAAATCTTGGCCGGTTTCTGGAGTGCTGCCACCCCGCTTGATTCTTTCTGTAAAAGCGCAATGATCTGTCCTTTGGCAAGGTGCTGAAAATAGTTGTTCAGCGTGTCCCTGCCGATGTTCATCTTCCTGGCAAGTGCAGATACATTCGGTTGAAATGGCACTGATTCAGCAATGATCCCAAGCAATTGTCGAACCTTAACCAAACCGGAAGTTGAATACCCTTCAATGAAACTAAGGTCGAATTCAAGGACATTGTTGATAATGCCAAGGAGCCGTGGTGTGAAGGTATCAATCGTGTTCTCGACTGTAAAAGGGAAGTATCCCCTTGCCAGGTATTCACGGAACAGCGGAATAGGCTTTAAGTTTTCGGATATTTCCTGTGCCACGCATTCATGATTGCCAAGTATGGTTTCCAGACTAACAGGTGGCAGATCTATTTTTTTGTCCAACTTCAGGAATTCCCTGAATGACAATCCGGGCAATTCATAAGTCAATACCCTTCGGCTAAGATCAGATTCCCCCCGATAAACCTCAAGTGCTGAAGAAGCTGTAAACACAACATGCATGTCCGGAAAGCCATCGTATATAACCTTCAATTCCCTGGACCATTGAGGGTATTTATGGATTTCATCGAGAAATAAATACTTGCCCCCCAGCGTATGGAATTCCGAAGCAAGATCATAAAGGCTATGTGTATAAAACCAAGGATGATCCAGCGTAACATAAAGTCCGTGTATTCCATTCGGCAATAAATCATATTTGAGCCGCTGCAAAAGGATAGTGGTTTTGCCTACACCCCGTAGGCCTTTAATGGCAAGCATACGTTGATCCCATGGCAGGTGATCGTATAGCGACCTTTTAAACTGATCGTTGACCTGTTTTAGTAAATTGCCCTGATATCTGATCAACTCCTCCATATAATTGCCTTGAATACAAGTCAAAAATAATATATATTGACCTAAACATAAGTCGAAATATCCAATAAATTATCATTCGACTCGATCATCGGGAATGTAGAGGGATTAGACTCAGCATTTCAGCCGGTTGTTCAAGCAAAAAGTGGGGGTCACACCGAATGCGTACCGGGAGGGGGGTTGAACTACTTCAATCTTCAGGCCAATCGTGACATCAAATCCATGTGCTCATGAAATAGGGCAATAACAAGCAGAGGTTTGTCTGCTCTGACCCATCCGAATATGTAATGTTTTTGGCAATGTTTGACCCGGACGGTACGCCCCTTCACTTCGATTTCCTTGAAATACCCACTACCTTTTGCCATAGATTCAATACATCCTAATAGCTTGTTCGTGTAGTTCAATGTCTGCTCCACACCGTACTGATCAAATGTATATTCGACAATCTCCTGCCAATCAAGCATTGCTTCCTGGCTTCTTTCGTACAGCATGGCTTAGGATTTGGCTTGAATAATCTCCTGCGTTAGTTCCTCAAAGGATTTAGAAACAGGGGCAGTTGCTTCGGTACGATTTATTCTATCAGCTAGCAGGGTTTGCAACTCAGTCCAATCCTTGTCATCTTTTGCCGGTAAAATCTGATCGAGTACGTAATTCTTAATTGATTTTCCGTGCAACGCCGCAAGGGCCTTGATTTTTTGATGTTCTTCTTTGGTGACGTCTATAACTACTCGGCTCATAAACCATGTATTTGTACAAATGTACAAAATGCAACTTTTAATACACAACTTCGGCAAGTTGAACTTGTGGGTACAATTTTCGCACCTGTGTATAGCAAAATATAGCTTTAGCTCTTCGACATGTTCCGCAGGGCATGTCGAAGTATAGATAAAAAGGATATCTGATCCATTATTTTTGACTACCTGAATTAACCCACTTTTTACCATATGGCAAATGCATATTCAATCAAAGATCAGTATGCCCAGCATTTTGTTACGTTCACAGTCCACCAGTGGGTGGATGTCTTTTCAAGAAAAGAATATGCCGATATTTTCCTGGAAAGCATCCGGTTTTGTCAAAAAGAAAAAGGTCTGCTGGTTTACGCATGGGTAATTATGACCAACCATGTGCATATGGTCATTGGAAGCAATAAGGTCAAACTAAGTGATATAATCCGTGATTTGAAAAAATACACATCCAAACAGATTTTTCAGGCAATCGAGAACAACCCGTATGAGAGCAGAAAGAACCCCTCTGTGCTCTCTGTGACTTCTCCGTGTACCTCTGTGGTAAAAAACGGAACTGTAACGAGATGAGGGGGCACACGTCGCGCCATCGCCCAGGCTTTCGCTTGAAGACGTGCGCCAGCAGGGGAGATGAGGGGATTGGTTTTGGAAATCTATTCCCCTCCTGGGAGGGGTTAGGGGTGGGTATGCCATC
>JAOUOM010000312.1 GCA_029880385.1 Cyclobacteriaceae bacterium
CCTCTTGAGAGGGGCCGGGGGTGTGTGGTACACATTGAAAGCAGCACATCCAGTAGCACCGGGGGAGCCTCCCCTCTTGAGAGGGGCCGGGGGTGTGTTAAAACCCCTCTCCGGAAGTGCGCATTTGCAAATAACTACCTATCTTAGAAAGCCACATGAAAAGGAAGATCATCCCATACGACCCCAAACTCAAAGAACTTGCCCGACAGTTGCGCAACAATAGCACGCGCAGCGAAATACGGCTCTGGCAATTCCTCAAGGGCAAACAAATGATGGGGTATGATTTTCATCGGCAAAAGCCATTGCTCCATTACATCGCTGATTTTTACTGCTACGAACTGGGGCTCGTGATCGAACTGGACGGATATACCCATCAGTTTGAAGAAACTGACCAAAAAGACCGGGTCAAACAGAGGGAATTGGAAGCGATCGGATTGACAGTCCTACGGTTTGATGACCTGGAAGTGATGCAGGATATTAACAATGTGCTGAGAAGTTTGGAGAATTATATTTTGGAATATCAGGAAAAACACACCCCCAACCCCTCTCAAGAGGGGAATTAAGCCTATGACCACACAACCCGAAGCCATATTAGAAGATAACCTGGTCAGGCAGCTGGAAAGCCTGGGCTATGCCAGGGTCACGATCAAAGACGAAGACGACCTGATAGCCAACCTGAAAACCCAGCTCGAAAAGCATAACCAGAGAAGCCTTTCGGATACGGAGTTTCGGCAGGTGCTCAATACCCTGTCCAAAGGCAATATTTACGAAAAGGCCAAAACCCTCCGTGACAAAATAGCCTATACCAAAGACACTGGCGAAACCGGGTACATCGAACTGATCAACCAGGTCCACTGGTGCAAAAACCAGTACCAGGTCACGCACCAGATCACCATGCAGGGCACCTACGAAAACCGCTACGACGTGACCCTCCTGATCAATGGCCTGCCCCTGGTACAGATCGAGCTGAAACGGACCGGCCTGGAGCTCAAGGAGGCCTTTAACCAGATCAACCGCTACGAACGGTTTACCTATGGTTCAGGTATTGGCCTGTTCAATTTCATCCAGCTTTTTGTCATCAGCAATGGTGTCAACACCAAGTATTTCGCCAACAACCCGGTCAAAGCCCGTTCGTTCAAACAGACTTTCTATTGGGCCGATGCAGCCAACCGGCTCATCACCAATTTGCCGGAGTTTAGTGCCGAATTTTTGGAGCCGTGCCACCTCTCCAAGATGATCACGAAGTACATTGTCCTCAACACGGCCAATTTGCTCATGGTCCTCCGCCCCTATCAATACTATGCCACGGAGGCCATCGTGGAGCGGGTGAAAAATACCCGGAAGTTTGGCTATATCTGGCACACCACCGGATCAGGCAAGACCCTCACGTCGTTCAAGGCAGCCCAGATTCTGACCAATCTGGAGATTGTCCACAAGGTGGTATTTGTGGTAGACAGGAAAGACCTGGATTATCAGACCATCCGGGAGTTTAACAGCTTTAGCGAAGGGAGCATAGATGCCACCAACAACACCCATACACTGGTGAGGCAACTGGCCGATGACACCCCGCTCATCGTCACCACCATCCAGAAGCTGAGCAATGCGATTGAGAAAAAGAAATATTTGGACAAAGTCGAATTTTTGCGGGACAAGCGGATCGTATTCATATTTGACGAATGCCACAGGAGCCAGTTTGGGGAAACGCACAGCCGGATCAGAGAATTTTTTCACGGGGCTCAACTATTCGGCTTTACGGGCACGCCCATATTTGCCGACAATTCCGTCAAAAATGCGTTTGGCCAGCGGACCACCCGGGACCTGTTTGACGAATGCCTTCACAAGTATGTGATCACCGATGCGATCCATGACCGGAACGTCTTGAAGTTTTCCATCGAATACATCAGCACCTTCAAGAGCAAGGAAGATGTCGTGGACATCAACGTGGAGGACATAGACACGGCGGAAGTAATGGAAGCACCTGAGCGGTTGGAAAACATCACGGAATACCTCATCCAAAACCATAGCCGAAAGACACACAACAAAACCTTCACGGCCCTATTCTGTGTCCAAAGCGTCAAGACATTGATCCGGTACTACGACCTGCTCAAGGCAAAGAAGGAAGCGGGCAACCATGACCTGAGCGTGGCGACCATTTTTTCTTATCAGGCAAATGAATTGGACGAGGATGCCAATGGATTTGTCCCGGATGAAGACTATGATGATTTTGTGGCCGAACCACATCCCCCCTATGAAACCCGGCACACCAGGGAAAAACTGGACAGCTTCATCACGGACTACAACGCCCAATTCAACACCAACTATTCGACCAATGATTTCTATGGCTATTACAAGGACATTGGCCAGCGGGTAAAGAACAAGCAGGTGGATATTCTCCTGGTCGTCAATATGTTTTTGACAGGTTTTGACAGCAAAATGCTGAATACCATCTATGTGGACAAAAACCTGAAATACCATGGATTGATCCAGGCCTATTCGCGCACCAACCGGATAGTGGACGAACTGAAATCCCAGGGCAATGTCGTTTGCTTCCGAAACCTCAAAGAAGCCACAGATCAGGCCATTACCCTTTTTTCCAACAAAGAGGCCATTGAGGAGATCATCATCAAGCCCTACGAGGCGTACATTGACAACTTCAACCAGGCCGTGGAAAAGGTTCGGGACATTGCCCCTACGTTCGATGCCGTGAATGAACTGGAATCTGAGGAGGAGCAAATGGAGTTTGTGAAAGCCTTCCGGGAGTTGATCCGGATTCAGAACGTACTTGCCACGTTTTCGGAGTTCAGCCACGAAGATTTGGACATGGACGAGGAAACATTTGTGAACTACAAAAGCAAGTACCTCGACCTGTACGAGCGGGTAAAAGCGGATAAACAAAAAGAGAAAGTTTCCATCCTCAATGACATTGATTTTGAACTGGAATTGATCCGAAGGGATGAAATCAATGTGGCCTATATCCTGAGGTTGCTGGCCGGGCTGCACGGGGCAAAAGACACAGACCAGGAGCAACAGCGCAAGACCATCGCGGATATGATGGCATCCGATGCCCTGCTCAGGAGCAAAAAAGAGCTGATCGAAAAATTTATCGAGCAAAACCTGCCGACCATTGCCGACAGTGACCATATTGAGGCTGCCTTTGAATCCTTCTGGTCGATCGAAAAAAAGAAAGCATTCAAACAATTAAGCGTAGATGAGGGACTGGATTACAATGGATTGATTGCGACGGTGAGCCAGTACCTGTTTACGCAAAAAGCACCGCTCCGGGATGACATCATTGCCTTAATGAACCAGCGCCCCGGCCTAAAGGAACGGACCACTGCCTCCCAACGGATCACCGGTAAGATTGAGCAGTTCGTCGAGACATTTATCGAGGGGATGGGGTGAAGTGGTGTGTGCTTCCAATCCGTCAAAACGGGTGATGGCCCGGGTAACATTGAACGATCAGCTGCCACGACTGTCCTACGTTTACACCACGACACACTGACTGTTTCATCCCTCAAAGGTTTGACCTGAAAACCGGCACGAACAGTAGCCCTGAGCTGACAGCAGATCCCGGCAAGCTGTAGCAAGGGCCACATTCCGACTTGACAGGCACGGGACTAATGCGTACCTTTATAAGGTGCACATCGCATGTACGTTTTCTTACCCCTTTCAAACAAACCTATGTTACTCCAATCCATTGAATCGAATGTAAATAAGGCAACGGGTGGCATTATACGCTTTGCCCGGCTCGAACGAAACCTGGCGGTTTTGTGCCTTTTTCTTCCCCTGTTTTTGATTATCGGCGATGGCGGCCCGGTTCGGGACAGCATCAGTGCCTACTACAACATGAGCCACAACCAGATCTACGGCTTTCTGATGACCATGGCCGCCATGTTGTTTATCGTGAATGGGGTGGTCAAAAACAAACATCGCTACAATACCCTGCTGGGCGTGGCACTGACCGGCGTAATTTTGTTTCCCTGTGGCGAATTCCCCATGGTGCACTATGTATTTGCCATCGCTTTTTTTGCAGGAAATGCGCTGGTCATCGTGCTGTACACCTCCCGAAAGGAACGCT
>JAOUOM010000313.1 GCA_029880385.1 Cyclobacteriaceae bacterium
TGAATGCATTGACAGCCGATATGTTTGAAACCATGTACCAAGCGAGTGGCGTGGGTTTGGCCGCTCCCCAGATTGGCAAGTCTATCCGACTGTTTGTCATCGATAGCACACCAATGGAGGACAATGCCGAAGATGGGAAGAAAATGGTTTTTATCAATCCCGAGATACTGGAAGAGTCCGGCGACGAATGGGCGTTTGAAGAGGGTTGCCTGAGTCTGCCCGGTATTAGGGAAGACGTGAACCGGCAGGCAAAAGTCAAGATCCGGTACGCAGACGAAAACTGGGAAATGCATGAACGTGAATTTGACGGGCTGGTGGCACGCATTATCCAGCACGAATATGATCACATCGAAGGGGTGTTGTTTACCGATCACGTGAGCCCGTTCAAAAAACGATTGCTCAAAACCAAACTGACAAATATTTCAAAGGGAAAGGTGGACGCAGATTACCGGGTCAAATTGCCTTCCAAGCGATGAAACCATCCGATCCTGTGACCGGATCGAAATTGCCTGCGACCGGCACTTCCATTTTTACGGTAATGTCGCAGATGGCCTTGGAATGCGGTGCCATCAACCTGGCACAGGGTTTTCCCGATTTTGAAGTCGACCCGGACCTGGTGGAGCGCGTAGCGTTTTACATGAAAAAAGGGTACAACCAATATGCCTTGAGCCATGGCATTCCCGGGCTGAGGGAAAATATTGCCCGGATGATCGACAGGCAATGGGGGGTGTTTGTCGATTTCAGGGACCAGCTGACCATCACGTCAGGGGCTACCGAAGCACTTTATGCGGCTATTTCGGTTGTGACAAATCCCGGCGATGAGGTGCTGTTGTTTGATCCTGCCTATGATAGCTACGATCCTGTCATTCGCCTGAACGGGGGAATACCCCGGCATATCAACCTTCAGTTTCCGGATTATTCACTTCCCTGGGATCAGATCGACGCAGCCATTTCGCCCAGGACAAAGGCGATGGTCATTAATTCCCCCCATAATCCAACAGGCACCGTACTTTCCCATGACGACATGCTCAGAATCCAGGAATTGGCCATCAGGCATAATCTTTTTGTGATCAGTGATGAGGTCTATTGCCATCTTGTATACGATGGTGTTGCGCACCGGAGTGTGTTGCATTATCCGGCATTGGCCAACCGTAGCATGGCGGTATTTTCGTTTGGTAAGACCTTTCATACAACCGGATGGAAAATGGGGTATGCGGTAGCTTCCCCTGCCATTACGCACGAGTTGAGAAAAATCCATCAGTTTCTGACTTTCAGCGTACATACGCCTACCCAATATGCCCTGGCCGACTTTCTTGGACAGGAAGAAAAATACCTGTCATTGCCGTCGTTTTTTAGTCAGAAAAGAGACCGTTTTCTGGCAGGACTGACGGGCACGCTTTTTCGGGCCCGGCCTTCTGCCGGTACCTATTTTCAATTGGTCTCCTACGAGGGCGTTTCTTCGCTCGGAGATGTGGAGATGGCCGAAAAAATGACAAAAGAAATGGGAGTGGCATCCATTCCGGTTTCCGTATTTCATGAGGATCAAACGGACAAAAAATTACTGCGCTTTTGTTTTGCCAAGACCGACGAAACCCTGCAGAAAGCAGCAAAACTACTTCAATCCATAAGATGATGAATGACCTGAAAACCACCGTGATCCAGTCGGACCTTTATTGGGAGCAGCCGGATGCCAACCTGGCCATGTTTGAAGAAAAAATATGGAAAATCGATCAGCCGACGGATGTCATTGTGCTTCCCGAGATGTTCAGCACCGGCTTTACCATGAATGTAAAAAATATGGCCGAGCCCATGCATAGCCGTACCTATCGGTGGATGGCACAAATGGCCCGACAGACAAAAGCAGTGGTCATGGGCAGCTATATCGTGCAGGATGGGGCGGCGTATTACAATCGTTTTATGGCTGTACGTCCGGACGGATCGTATGAAAAGTACGACAAGCGACACCTGTTTGGGCTGGCAGGTGAGGACAAAGACCTAAGCCCCGGCACAGGCAGGTCGATTATTGAGGTGAAAGGCTGGAAAATATTGCCCCTGATATGCTATGACCTACGATTTCCGGTTTGGTCACGGTCGGTTCGTATGGATCAGCAGTTGTACGAATATGAGGTGGTCATGTATGTGGCGAGCTGGCCTAAGCCCAGGATTCACTCGTGGGATACGCTTCTCAAGGCACGAGCTGTTGAAAATATTGCCTATAGCATTGGTGTCAACCGGATTGGGCAGGATGCCAACGGGTACGAGTATGTGGGACATTCGGCCGTATATGATTTTTTGGGACAACCCTTGACAGAATTGCATGAAGAAGCGGGCATGGCCACAACTACCTTGTCATGGGACATGCTCCAGACATTCCGGGACCGATTCCCTTTCCAGGCGGATGCCGACCGTTTTTCATTGGACTAAGGAGGAAAAGAATTTTTGCCCCACAAAGGAAAGAGCAGACAGCACTAGCTGCTGACAGTTGGGACGGGATTTATCCTGTGATCATAAGTGGTTATTCAATCGCGCGATGGGCTTGCAACAATCCAAACGACGGTGGCCATATCCGATTATCTTTGCTTTCAAACGATCGACAGATGGATAATTTTATCGAATTTCTTTACGCTAAATTTCTGCAAAGTGATGGTGTATCCATTGACACCCGGACCATACGTCCCGGCAACCTGTTTTTTGGATTGAGGGGGGGCAACTTTAATGGAGGAGAATATGCAGAGAAGGCATTGTCCATCGGCGCATCATTTGCCGTTGTGGATGACCCGAAGTATGCCACGGATGAACGGGTTATCCTTGTGGCAGATGCCCTGAAAGCCCTACAGGATCTGGCTGTATTTCATCGTAGCAGGTTCAAGCGGATCGTATTTGGCCTGACCGGCTCAAATGGCAAGACCACCACCAAGGAACTGTTAAACGTTGTATTGTCAAAAAAATTTATCGTCCATGCTACGGAGGGAAACCTAAACAACCACATTGGCGTTCCCCTTACCCTTTTGGGTATTCATCCCCAGGTCGAACTGGCACTGATCGAAATGGGTGCCAGCCATGTAGGGGACATACACGAATTATGCGGCTTTGCCAATCCGACCCATGGCCTGATTACCAATATTGGTCATGCACATACCGAACATTTTGGGGGCATCGAAGGGGTGCTGAGGGGTAAAAGCGAACTGTTTGACCATCTTCGGAAGCACGACGGTGAGGTTTTTATTAATACCCTGGATGAGCGGCTACTCAACATGCAAAAACGTTTCGAGCACCCCGTACTGTATCCGGCCGAAGATGTATCGTTGGTAGCTTCACGGCCCTATGTATCGTTTGTCATGGCGGGAAAAACATACACTACCCACCTGGCCGGAGATTATAATTTTGCCAATATCAGCGCGGCAATTGCCGCAGGCCGGTATTTTGGAATAGGTGATGACGCAATTGCGGAGGCCATTTCTGCCTATAAGCCGGAAAACATGCGCTCACAGGTGATAGTCAAAGAGACGACCACACTCATACTGGACGCATACAATGCCAACCCGGATTCCATGCGGGCCGCACTCCGCAACCTTTCGGGTTATGCCGGGCAAAAATTTGCTGTTTTAGGGGACATGAAAGAACTGCAGCATGCGCAGGAGGAACACAGGAAAATTGGAGAATTCATCGGTCAAAGTGAAATAAAGGGTATCTTTATCGGTGAAGCCATGCGTTTTGCATGGGAGGCGGCTCCGGGCAATGCCTGGTTTGCCGGTAGTGCAGAAGCTAGGGAGTATATCCGGCAACTGGATGTGAGCCAGGCTGTAGTCCTGGTCAAAGGATCGCGTTCTATGCGCCTGGAATCATTAAAAGAAGATATTTTGAAAAATTGACATGGAAACCGTATTGGCTTTTTTACGCCAATTGTCAGAAAACAACGACCGGGATTGGATGGCTGTCCACAAAAAAGAATTTGAGGAGGCAAAACAGGTATTTAATGTACTTGTTGATGAATTGATCCAGGGTATTTGTCAGTTTGACGGGACACTGGCGGGACA
>JAOUOM010000314.1 GCA_029880385.1 Cyclobacteriaceae bacterium
AGGCGAATTTGACGAACGTTCACAAAAACGTCTGGATGAAGCTGAAAAGGCAAACAAAATCATCTTGGCATGCCAGTTAGTACCCACCTCTGATATGCGACTTATTACCTCGTTAAAACCTACCTTTAATGCAGACCTTGGATTCGAATTTACAGAGGAGGATCCTAAGGATATGCCACCCCCTGACCCGGAGCTATGGGTTGCTTTAAAAAATGGAGACCTGCTAACTGAAATATTAACTGACTTTTATGATAAGGTCTATGTAGATGAACTTTTGAGTCCGTTTTTTCATCGCGTCACCAAAGATTGGGTCATCCAAAAACAATTTAATTTCATGAATGAGATGATCACAGGCAATCTGGTGTACATGGGGTATTATCCCCGCAATTCACATCATTGGATGGTCATTACCAACGAATTGTTTGACCACAGGGAAAAACTCTTTGATGATTCCATGAAAAAATGCGGACTAGACGTCGCGTCAAGAGCCAAAATAAGGAAGATGAATGATTTCTTCCGGTCACGAATGGTCAAAGAACACCCCTGGCCTAAAATACTCGATGGACACATTTACCCCCTGGAAGGCTATGAAACCCATATTGCTGAAATCGAAATGGTATGTGACAAGTGCTTTCGCGAAATTCAGATTGGTGAGCCCATGCGATATAACACCCGCCTTGAAACGATTTACTGTAAAGAATGTTCCGCAAACATTTAAGCTTACTTATTATGTAAATTAAAACAATAAATATAAGTAAATATGGAAACTGTAAAAACAAAGGCAGAAATCGACATGGTATGCGATGGCTGTGTGTCAGAAATTAAAACCGGGGATACGATCTATTATTCGCAGGCAGATGGAAAAGTCTTATGTGAAAAATGTGGGGGCTAAAACCTAAATTCAACCCATCGTCACCAACAAGGATTTAAAAAGGAGTCCGTCAGAAATTACGGCTCCTTTTTGAATCATTTGAAATAGTTCTTCTTCCCTGCTTTGCAGATAACTTTTTTCAGACCGAAAAACCTTCACTCCTTCCGGTGGGTTTTTCAGGACTTCCTGTAGCGTGGTGCTATTGGATAAATCCAGGCCTTGTGGCCCTTCCAGCCCAATCAGGATGATCTTTTCATTCTGGCATTGAAAGGTCATGACCTCCTGCACGGAATGAAACTCAAGAAACTGAATTTTGCGTAGTGTCCCCTCCATCACCACATCGCTAAACAAATCGATCATTCGCTCAGCTACCGGTTTATCTTCGGCCTTCAATTTTTCCCAATCCTCCGCGCCGACTCCATTGACAACCAGAAAATCCACAAACTCTTTTTCGAGCAGGTGCAGTTCTTCCAACGTCAGCCGACGGTATTTCACTTTTGATTCCATCCTGCCACAAAACTAACGGCAACCGTCAGGTTTTGGAACGAAAAATCAATTTTGCTTTATCCGCCTTTACAATCTGTTGATAAAACTGTCTTAACTCTTCGTAACTCTCCCTGGGATATAGACCACTGTTTATTTCCATGGATCGTATATACCTGATTTTTCCTTTGTCATTGACTACTTCCGCATGATAGGTTCCGAACCGTGAGACGATATCCACGGGTTGTGGCACAACCTCTATACTTAGGGACGAGGGCAGGACATATTCGATGGTATCAATGTCATGATATGCCATGCTCAATTCCACATCGGTACGCCTTTGTGGCTCTTCTTTGGGCACAAACGTCCTTACATTCATCAGATTAGGCGTGATAAACATCCTTTTCCCGGATACTGAACCCAGTTTTCTGGCTTGCAAGTCTACCACAACATTTGCCTCCGGGATGGCCTTTTTGTCATAGGAAAACTGAAAATCCCTGATTGTAAAATTTGAGATATCGATATGGTCGTAGAGCCATTTTTGCTGCTTTTCCCTCCCATCATTTAGCAGGTAGTCAAGCTGGTCATTTTCAAATTGAAGGCCTGAGTATACGGTCTGCACATGAATAACCGCATCGCCAAACTCATCCACTTCAACTGTTGCACTTCGATATTGCCTGTTTTCACGTGACGAAAAATTGGGCGTTTGGATTATTTTAGCTCCTTCCTCGGTAATCGCAACGGCTTTTCTGGCATATGTAGACCTTCCCATATAACCAGCCGGATCCGTTTGACTGGTACATTCCAGCCAAACAGTATCCCCTTTGTTTGGAACGCACAATACCACATGATTAAAATTTGTCATTGGAAAATCCTCATACACGGGCCGTACCCTGCCGGAATTTATCAATGTATACAGTGATTCGATCCCGACGCTTTCCAGAACACTTCTGGTATAATAGGACAATGCCTTGCAATCACCATATTTATATTGATCCACATATTCCGGACTGAAAGGCTGCCACCCGCCAATGCCAAGCGATATACTTACATATCGGAAATTTTGCTGTAAATACTCATAAACACGTTCAATCTTTTCCCGATCATCTGCGGCCCCCTTTACCAAATCGGAAAAGAATACAGCTTTATCGAAAGGCAGGGAATCCAAGCCCTGAAGCAAACTCAACTGAAACTGAGCAAATCCTTCCCAGGTGCTCATATCGCCCCGGTACCCTTCCATTTCAAATTGTCTGGGTGCCGTGTACACCACCGGTAAACTAAACTCACCCCGTGGCTCATAGAGTTCAGGTACATAGGCTGGCATATTGGAACGCTGCCAGGTATACACGGAAACTGAGCCATCATCCACAATCACCGGCTCTTCCATATGGTGGAGTTTATACCGTACGCCCAGCTTATTGGGAACGCGCACTTCCAGTTCACTCTTCAACACATATCCATTTTGCTCCTGAAATTCCAGGCCAGGATAAAACATCATCCGTGATTCCTCAATAACATATGAATAATCAATGGTATAGGGATACGTGTATTTTCCCACATTTATTCGCAGCATCCTGCTATCCGAAAAAATAGAAAATCCATCATAGGCTGAGTAATCCTCAAAGTCCCCCTTGTTATACTTATCAACCAGCCGCCCGGATGCATCGTAAATCAGTACATTCAAACTTTTGATTTTGACCATCGGGCCATATTCCTGATAGAGGTATGCCTCGTATTTGGCATGGCCGTTTAACAATGTCACCACCCGGTGCCCACGTTCTATTGCAGTACCTTCGGACAATACATCAAAGTGCAGGGAATTCAAATGGACAATCTTGTGATAGCCCGTTTTGATGGAATCCGGGTATTGGGAGAGTTGATATTCCTGTGAAAATACAGCAAACGAAATACCATAGAACAGTACAAAAACAAACCGCATATCTCAGGATTTTTTCTTCAACACAATCTGCTCCGCCTGTTTCTCTACCACCTGGCTATAAAATTCCTTGAGGTAGGGATACTCTTCGGATAAAAACAAATGGGAGCGGATATCCAGCAGGCTAGTGACAGTGATCTCGTCCCCGACCACACTTACATTATACACAAACATACCTTTTCTATCTGGCAGCAAAATGGATTTGGGTTCGGGCAATTCATCCACTTCAAATCCTTCTGGCACCTTGTATTTATAACTATACAACGAATACCTTGGATAGGTAAAGTCTACCGGATACACCCTTTTTTCAATTTTAAAGGGGTTTTCCTCCAGCCTGTCAGACAATAGGGGCGTGAAAAATATCAGTTCACCGGCATCCTCCATTTCCCCTTCTATTTCCACATTGTACTTTGCGATCAATGGCTTCAGTTCATCTTTTACATTTTCAAACGAATAGCTGCTCACATTCCATGATTGATTTTTTTCCTTAAACTCTTTCACATAGACCGAATCACCATCCACGATCAATTTGCGCCGGTCATTAAACGAGGCATAATCCTGAAATGAAATGGAGTAATCACCCGCTATTTTGCCTTCATCCCCTATATCAAATGTAGCCTGTACGGCCCGCTTCCAGCCTTTTGACGGAACCAGGTTTACCCATCCTCCCCCATCTTTGCTCACTCTCCATCCCTTATCGTTCAGGCATCGTTCGGGCAGATAGCCGATGGGGAT
>JAOUOM010000315.1 GCA_029880385.1 Cyclobacteriaceae bacterium
TGCCAGGCTTTCGGTACTCCCCAGGCTGACAGCCAAACGAACCAGCTTAAGATGGTTCAAAAAAGCAAACGCACCCTCCTCCCCGCCATAAATATCAATGGACAACATGGCCCCGGGTGAAGTGTACTGCTTTTGATAAACCATATACTGTGGATTATCCGATTGCAACAGCCCAAGGTAATGGACTTTTTCCACGGCCGGATGATCCAGCAATCGCTCAGCCAAAATAGCAGCATTTTCTGCCTGCTTTTCCATACGGACTTTTAGTGTCTCCAGACTTCTCATCAGTAGCCAGCCGGTCCATGGCCCTGCCATGTTTCCCACAAATGTCCGAAAGGTTTTGACACGCAGCATCAGTTCCTTACTTCCCAGGCAGGCACCGGCTATGACATCACTATGCCCTCCAATGTATTTGGTAGCCGAATACAAAACCAGGTCAGCCCCATGCTCCAACGGATGCGACCAAAGCGGTCCCATATAGGTATTATCGACTGCCAGCAATACCTTATGATTTTGCGAAAAATGTTCCGCCACATCCGCACACATCCGAATGTCAAACAGGTCATTGGTCGGGTTGCTGGGGGTCTCAATATAGATCATCGCAGGTCTTCCTTCGGCCCCGGCGATCAGGGTGATCAATTCATCCTTTTGGGTATTGGCATCAAACGATATCGTCTGAATGCCATAATGGGTCAGAATGTGTTTAATGAAGTGGTCCGTCCCACCATAAAGTGGTTCGCTGTATATTAAAAGATCGCCGGGGCGAAGGAATTCAAATAAGGTAGTAGAGATAGCGGACATCCCGCTTTCAAAAACCGCACAATCTTCGGCCTTATCCCAAAGTGCCAGACGGTTTTCCAAAATTTCCAGATCAGGATTGTTCAAGCGGCTGTAGATCAGCCCGGGTTTTTCCTGTTCCCCTTTTTGACGGAGGCCATAGGCAACCTCAAAAAAAGCCTTGCCCTCCTCAGCCGTTTTAAATACAAAAGTAGATGTCTGAAAAATAGGACATTTCAATGCGCCTTCCGACCACTCAGGATTGTACCCATACGACATCATCAAGCTTTCCGGTCTTAGCGATTTTTCCATTTTGAAATGCATTATTTCATCCAAATCTCATGAAATAAATAAATAATAACCATGACCAAAGTTATTTTTGGAAAATTATTCTTTTTTATTGTGTATAGTAGATATATTTTCCGATAATCAGCTTTAACGTATTCATGAAAAGAAAAAATTTCTAAATGGACAGCACAGACAAAAAAATACTCATGATGCTTCAAGACGACTCCTCGCTTACGCACAAGCAAATAGCCGCAAAAATCAATATGTCGATCACGCCGGTCTATGAGCGGATCAAACGAATGGAAAAAGAAGGGGTCATTTTGAAATATGTGGCATTGGTCAACCCGGAAAAAGTGGATAAAACGCTTGTCGCTTACATCAATGTTTCCCTAAAAGAGCACGCTACTGCGTATTTGAAAAAATTCGAGCTGGAAATCAAGCAATTTGAAGAAGTGCAGGAATGCTACCACATTGCCGGTGTATTTGATTATCTACTGAAAATCGTAGTTAAGGATATGAAAGAATACCAGTCTGTCATTATCGACAAACTGGCATCCATGGATAATATCGTAAATGTGCAAAGCTCGTTTGTCCTGACCGAAGTAAACCGAACAACCGCATTGCCGCTATAGTGAGCTTATTGAATCTGGATCAACCCGATATCAAATGTCAGACAGGCATTGGCCGGAATCTTACCACTCCCCGAAGGCCCGTAGCAATAGTAAGAAGGCGCATAAATGGTCATGCTGCCACCCTCCTTTAGCAACGGAATCGTAATCTGCCAGGCAGTAATCAGGTTATTCAGGTTAAATGAAATCCCCGACGTGTTCTGATCAAAAATTTCGTCACTGGGAATTAATTGTCCCTTGTATGTCACATTCACTTTGTCAGTGGCTGTAGGGTTTGCCCCGGTACCCGGATTGTGGATAACATACCGAATCTCAGAATTAGGTTCAATAGAAGGTGTAATTCCCTTCTTAGCCAGGTAATCATCGATGATGGTCAGATCCTTCTCGAACTGCTCCACGGGAGAAAGGTACACAACCGGATCCTTACATCCTGATAAAAAGCCAAACGTAACTAGTAAAAAAAACGGTACGATGATGCGCAAATATGGATTCATAACTGGTTCAATTATTTATTTATAAAACTCAAAAATAAGGCAGGCTAACAAGCAAAACGAAATTTCATGTACTTGATTTTCTCTCCCTTTTCTGAAAATATTTTTTCATACTTCGTGGTAATCCCTCTGTGTTCGGCAAGCATGTCCGATTGGTACAAATCGTGCGTGTATGATAAGTCCCGCACACTGATTTGGGCCGATTTGATCAGGTCAAGGGTGTAATCAAACAGGTCAGTATTGTCTGTTTTGAATCGAAACCAGCCATCTTTCGTCAAAATACGCCGGTACATTTCCATAAAGGCTGCATTTGAAAGCCGGTGCTTTTCGTCCCTGTCACGGGGTCTTGGGTCAGGAAAGGTCAGCCAAATTTCATCGACTTCATCTTCTGCAAAATGACGTTCCAGAAACTGGATTTGTAAACGCAGAAAAGCCACATTTTTTAGCCCCAGTTCCAATGCCTGCCCACTCCCCTTCCAAATCCGATCACCTTTCAGGTCGATCCCTACATAGTTTCGCTCCGTAAATTCCTGCGACAAACCAATGGTGTATTCCCCCCTTCCACATCCCAGCTCGATGGTTATGGGCTGTTGGTTTTTGAAATATAACCGGTGCCAATTTCCTCTGATCTCTTCAAACAGGGGCTTTCCCGGTTGCAATACATTTTCCCTTTCCAGGTTTTCGGCAAACTTCCTTTTCTTTTGTCTACTCACAATTCATCTATTTCCGCAACCACAAAAGTACTACCGGTTATTAATATCAGGTCATTTTTGCCCACATTCTGCCTGGCCGCTGCCAATGCTTCATTAACATTTGTAAAAACCTCACCCTCTATCCCGCTTTTAGTGGCCATAATTTTCAATTCATCCACCGGCAACGAACGAGGTACACCGCTTTGGGTAAAATAATAGGTAGCCCCCGTTGGCAACATCCCCAAAACCGCAGCTACATCCTTGTCGCGAACTGTTCCGTAAATGATATGCCATTTGGCAAACCCCATTTCTCCCACATGCCTGAACAACTCGGTCAGTCCGTCTTTGTTGTGGCTGATATCGGCCACAGTAAAGGGCGTTTCGGACAGGAGCTGAAACCGCCCCTTCAGTCCGGTCATGCTAATGGCGGACCGCAAGCCTTCCCCGACAGCTTCCGGCGTAAGATTCCAGCCAAGCTTTCTCATTTCGATTACTGACTCCAGAATGCCGGGAATGTTGTTCAGGTAATACCCGGCCCTGATCTGCACGTCATAATCAGCTTCCATGCCGTCCCTAACGACCCGGATGGTGCGATTCTCTTTGGTGTCATCGACCACATGTACCTGGTACCTATTTGTATTTGAAATACAGGGAGCGTTCAGTTCCCTGGCTTTTTCGGTAAACACGGATAAAATATCCGGCTGATGTGCCCCGATGACTACCGGAATACCCGGCTTTATAATCCCGGCTTTTTCGGATGCGATTTTTTCCAGTGTATGGCCAAGAATATCCATGTGATCAAACCCTATGGACGTGATCAGGCATAGTTCGGGAACTATGACATTGGTACTATCCAGCCTGCCCCCAAGCCCGGTCTCCACAATGGCAATATCGACTTCCTGGCGGGCAAAATAATCAAAGGCCATCGCTACGGTCACTTCAAAAAACGAAGGGGAAACCTCCTCTATGGCAGGCCGAATCCGATCAACAAAGCGGACAACCCCATCCTCGGATATTTCCACACCGTCAATCCGAATCCTTTCGGTAAAACGTTTAAGATGCGGTGATGTATAGAGGCCCGTCTTATAGCCGGCTGCCTGAAATATTGCTGCTAATGTATGAGCGCTGGTTCCTTTTC
>JAOUOM010000316.1 GCA_029880385.1 Cyclobacteriaceae bacterium
ACAATATTTTGACCTGTCTGCAGGGTATTGACACCTGAAAGCTGGTCGGCAAGGTCACCAAACGAATTGCTTTTGGCATCTTCAAAGCCTTTTGCATCCAACACATGCGACTGAAGCGATCGTTGGCTTGAACTGTTTTGTTCTGCCTCCACAATCACACTCGACAACATAAAATTGTCCGGTGCCAGGTAAATAACCGGATTTTCATGGTTGCCATCATGGTGATGGTGAAGTGTTTTGTAGCCAATAAAAGAAATGATCAGGTCAACCTCTTCGTCGCACAGGCCCGAAAGGATAAAATGCCCTTTTTCGTTGGCAATGGTCCCCTGACTGGTTCCCTCCACAGTGATTGTGGCAAAAGGAAGGGGATCCGTACTGTTTAATTCATAGACTGTCCCCTCGATCACATGAGCACAAGGCAGGTCTGTCTGTGCCGCTACCTGAAGCACAAACAGGATAAAGCCACCGGTAACTAGATAATTCATTGGCTGACTGATTGTTGAGGCAAGGTATTGCAGGCCTCGCAAGTTCCGGCCAGGATGAGATTGGATTCACTAATGGTATAGCCCGGCAGATTTACCATGGGCACCTGTTCAGAAGGAATGCATTCGATTTTGCCACATTCCTCACATTTGAAATGAACATGGTCATGTCGATGGGTACCCGGCCCGCACGTATCATGGCAGGCACCATAGCGGGCAAACCCACTGCTATCCGGAATACTGTGTATCACGCCTTTTTCAGTAAAGGCATTTAAGGTCCGGTAGAGTGTCACCCGGTCGTACTGACCAAATGTTTCCTCCAGCTCCCGTGTAGAAAGTGCATGGCCCGAATCAATAAAGTAATGCAGCACATCCCGACGACAATCCGTCACCCTTAGTTCATGTTTTTTCAAGATTGAAATTATATTCCCTTCATCCATGCATCAAAATAAAGGTATTTTATGCAAATATGTTGCATCTATAGAATTTTGCCATTCGCCCAGTGAAACCCAAAAGCAGCAATCCTCAATTTTTGGCTACTTTTGAATACCTTCACCGTCATCCTGACAAGAAATGGAAAAGAAAATCGAACTACAGTCCAGGCTCACCTGCCCCTATTGCGGGCTCCAGACAGAGGAAACCATGCCTACAGACGCTTGTCAGTTTTTTTACGAATGTCCCAATTGCCAACAGGTACTCAGACCGAAAGAAGGCGATTGCTGTGTGTATTGCAGCTATGGCACCGTTCCCTGTCCGCCGGTGCAGGCAGAAGGAAAAGGGCATTGTTGTGGATAAATCAGGCATACCAGGCATCCGTACCACCACATAACCAGGCGGCAGGGCTATGACCTGCTTCATTTACCAGCCCGGAGCCAGTAGCCGATCGGCCACCCCCTTTTCCACAAACCGTCACAACCAGTGATGCACCGGTCAGCTCACCCAACCTGCCGGCTAATTGATCCAACGGGATATTCTCGGCCCCACCGATATGGCGGGTTTCATATTCCGTCGGCGACCTTACATCAATAATCCGAATGGCTGCTCCGGAATCGATCAGCTTTTTTACTTCCCCGATGGAAATACAATCATGAATAACAGGTTTTGTCATGCGTATGGCAATAATAAAGGATGAAACAATCGTAAGCAGGGCGATGAAATAAACGGAAGGTACCAGTCCAAACGAATCGGCAATAAAACCGGTAAGCAAGGCCCCTATGGCATATCCCAGGTCGCGCCACAAGCGAAAAACCCCGATGGATTTGGCACGTTGGGATGGGTGTGTAAAATCCCCGATGGCTGCCAGAAAAGTGGGATATACCACGGCTGTACCGATCCCTAATACAATGGATAAAAACACAAAATGAAAAAAGCCTGTAGCCCAGGCCATGGTCAGGAGGGCCAGACCCTGAAACAGCATGCCGAGAAACAGCATGTTCTTTTTATTGAAATGGTCAGCCATTTTGCCCGTCACCAGCTGTCCCAGCCCCCATACAACGGGGTAGATTGCCACGATCCGGGCAATCTCGTCCAGGCCAAACCCCCTACCGGCCAGAATCATGGGAAATATCCCCCATACCATCCCGTCATTAAGGTTATTGACCAGGCCTGCCTGTGAAATGGATCCCAGGTTTTTATCTTTCCAGGTAGTCTCCCACACTATTTTTTTCAATTTAGCCACTCCACTGCTCTGCGTTTCCCGTGCCACATGATGTACGGTATCTTTTACCCATAGCAGCGACAGGAACAATCCTGCCACGGTAAATACCATGCCCAGGTAAAAAGGATAGGGCCGGATGCCATATTCACTCGCAATCCAACCTGTCAAAAAAGCCACACCCCCTACTGCCAGGTATCCGGCCGATTCATTTAGCCCCATGGCCAGGCCGCGTTGCTTATCTCCTACCAGGTCAATTTTCATTACCACGGTACTTGACCAGGTCAATCCCTGGTTGATTCCCAGCAGGATATTGGCAGCCACAATCCAATGCCAGTGTTCGGCATAAATCAAAATAAAGGGAATGGGTAGCGCAAACAGCCAGCCAATGACCAACAGATTTTTGCGTCCCACACGATCGGCAAAAGAACCAGCAAAAAAATTAGTGAGTGCTTTGGAAACTCCAAAAACAACGATAAAGGATAAAATGGCCGTTTTGGCAGCCAGGCCAAACTGGCCCTCGGCCAATGCAGGCAAAATGGTTCTTTCCAGACCCACCATACCACCTACAAATGCATTTATAATGACCAATAAAACAAATTGCCGCCAGTTTTGCCGAAGGCCAAGCGCTACATCATTCATACGAAATCAGGGTTTATCATTTTTAATTTTCCAATCATCTATTTTGCTAGCATTTCACTGATGCTCACATCCATCCGGTCAGCCTGAAACCCCATTTCCCTCAGGTACTTCACGGCTTCATCGGCATACGTACACATTTCGCCGCGACAATAGGCGACTATCCGCTTATCCCGTGGCAATGATCCGGACAACTCAGCCAACTGCTCCATGGGGATGGAAACCGCATCAGGCAAATGGCCATGCAAATATTCTTTTACGGGGCGAACGTCCACAACCAGATAGTCACTACCTGACAAGGTCGCGGTGCCCAGGCTTTGTTCGGTACCATAGGGCTCCCGAAAAGTCCTGATATACTGATCCAAAAAGGGATTGACGTGGGATGTGAGGGCCTTCAGGCCCATCCAGGCATCGTATACCTGCCTGGATGCCAATGCATAAAACACCTGCTTGCCCCTCTTTTCGGCCACGACCAGACGGTTGTTTTTTAATACCTGCAATTGTTGCGATGTACTGGCCATAGATGCCTGCCCGATCGTTGCCATTTCCTCCACTGACTTGGGTCCATTTGCCAATAAATCAAGGATTTCCAATCGCAATGGGTGCGCCATCGCACGGGCCAGTGAGGCAATCTCCCCATAGGCATGATTTTTAAAGGTGCGTTTGTCCATCGGTGTAGCTGAGAATTCCGACGCAAAGGTAATGATCTATATTCAATTATTTTATTGATTGTTTGAATATAGATTATCAATTTCAAATAACCTAGTTTTGGTACTCCATATCCAAAAGCCTAATCTCATGGAAATCCTTGTCCCGGTACTCATTTCATTTTTCACGGCATTGCTCACGTTTTTTTCCGGTTTTGGACTGGGCACACTTTTAATGCCTGCACTTGCTTTTTTCTTTCCGGTCGAAATGGCCGTGGCCCTCACGGGTGTGGTTCATTTTTTCAATAATCTTTTCAAGCTTTTGTTAGTTGGAAAAAAAGCCAATCGGCAGATTCTCATACAATTTGGTGTACCTGCCGTGCTCTTTTCATTTGCCGGTGCCTGGTTGCTGGTACAGATGACCGAATGGCCAAGTTTTTACGATTATACGGTTTATGGTCATACTTTTTTCATTACCCCCATCAAAAGCATCATTGCGGTTTTACTGCTTTTCTTCACGATTTTGGATGTAATCCCCGTACTGAAAACCCAAGGCACAGGCTACGCAGTCCTGGGGCTGGGCGGAGCC
>JAOUOM010000317.1 GCA_029880385.1 Cyclobacteriaceae bacterium
TGAGATCCCTGAACACGATGCTGTCGAGTCCGGACAGCCGGGTTGTCGAATCCCTCCTGTCAAACAGGTAAACAGGCAGTTGGAGGTACTGAACGGCATCTATCTCAAAGGACTGGAGTCTGTACACAATGGAGTCATATGCCTGTTCGCCGGGTAAAACCCGGGTGGGAAAATACGTTTTGCCCATGTACTCAAAAGGGGCAAAAGCCGTAGATGTACTATCCGGAAAAAGGGCTTCCATCTGGTCGGGGTATGTGATTGCCAGCCAGAAATCCACCGGCTCGCCTACGGACAGACTGTCCTGGATAAAACCATTGCTCACCCTTGTTTCCTGTGCCGGTACCCATACACTTTGTAGGAGCAGAACGGTCAGTAAGAAAATGTTACCTCGCACGCTGTGGACTGGTTTTGTTTCGAATTCTAAATAATTTAATTAGCTTGGGTACATAGTCTTCCTGCGTATTGATGGCCAGGAAATTAACGTCAGACCTCCGGCAAAATCCTTCCAGTCCGTCGCTGTTTTGGCGGTATGTGCGGTCAAGAACATGGCGAAACTGAGAAGAAGCGGTATTTACCCATATATTTTTCCCGGACTCTTTTTCATAAAGGGGCACAATGCCGAGGTTGGGAAACAGTGATTCGCGGGGATCAAACAATTGGATAATGACCAGGTCGTGCTTTCGTGCCATTCCTTTTAAATTGTGCAGGTAGTCTTCATCTACAAAATCAGAAATCACGAATATGACGCTGCGTCGCTTTAACAGGTTGAGTGCTTGTTTGATGGCTCCGGCCAGATGGGTTTTACGTGATTTTGGAACCAGGTTAAACAGGGCATTGACAATTTCGTAGGAGTGACGGGCCCCTTTGCCGGGTTTCACATATTTCTCCATGCAATCGGAATAACACATGAGACCTACCTGGCTGTTTTCCTTGAGGGCAGCCATGGAGAGCAGTGCCGTAATTTCTTTTCCAATATCGATTTTCTGACTGCCTTCAATCCCGATTTCCTGCGAAGCAGATACATCCAATATGAAAAATACGGTTTGTTCTTTTTCTTCTTTAAAGGTCTTGACAAATGTGCCGTGCCCTTTGGCCGTTACATTCCAGTCGATTGTGCGCACATCGTCACCATACTGATATTGACGTACATCATCAAATTCCAGCCCGGATCCTTTAAAAATTGACTGAAAATCTCCCTGCATCTGCGAATTGATCGCCTTTCTGACCCGGATCTCGTATTTTCTTAATTTTTTGAGGATTTCCTTCATAATTTTGGATTCAAAATTAAAAGAACCATAAATTAGTTTGAATGAGGGGACATTTTTTTCTTTTAATAATTATGCTAATGGCATGTACACCATCTGCCAATGTGCCGGATGATGTACTGGACAGTCAGCGAATGGCAGAAATCCTGGAGGATTTTCATTTACTCGAGTTCAAAATCCAGCAACTCAACCTTCCCATTGATAGCCAGGTACAGGTTTATGCTCATTTTGAGGCCAAATTACTTCAAAAGCACATGACCGACTCCCTTACCTACCAAAAAAGTCTTGAGTTTTATTCCGATCACCCCGACCTGATGTTCACTATTTACGAAACCGTGGTTGACAGCCTTACGCTTCGTGAAAAAACAAGGCAGATTGAATAGATGAGGACTTTTCCTGCCAACATTGAGGAGAAACTGGAAATGGACCAGGTGCGTGAAGACCTGTCGCGCCTTTGCCAGACGGATGCAGCCCGGGAAAAAGTTGCCGGGGCATTGCCTCTTAACCGTTTTGCTGAACTGTCACATTTGCTGGATGCCCTTCGCGAATGCATCCATATTCTAACCCGTGCCGATGAAAAGCCTTCCCGGCAGTTTGAAGATATCACACCCTTTGTAAAAAAAGTAAAAGTGGCCGGCAGCTTTTTGCTGGCGGAGGATCTGGTAATCCTGAAAACAGGATTGTCGGCCATCTATACCTGGACAAGGTTTCTGAAAAAATACAAGGATGACTACCCGGTATTGTCACGCCAGGTCTTTGGCTTTATTTCGGATATGGAACTGGTGAGGGAAATCGAGCGGGTAGTGGATGAAAAGGGTGAAATTCGTAGCAATGCCTCCCGCGAGCTGATGCTCATCCGCGGCGAAATAATCCGGGCCGAACAAAAAGTCAGGAAATCTATTCGTAGCATTCTTGAAAAAGCCCGAAAAGACAAGTTTACCGACGATGACAGTGAAGTGACCATACGTGAAGGACGGCTGGTCATCCCCATCCGGGCAGAATTTAAGCGCCGGATACCGGGATTTGTACACGATGAATCATCTACGGGTCAAACGGTATACATGGAGCCTACCGAAGTACTGGAACTCAACAATCAGGTACGTGAATGGCAATATCAGGAACGACGTGAAATACAGCGCATACTGCTCGAATTGGCCGACAAAATACGGCTGGCACTCTCTGATCTGGAGCAGGGGTCACTGTTTCTGATCGACATGGATTTTCTGGTAGCCAAGGCACAGTATGCGGAGTTATACCATGCCGTGGTTCCCCAGTTGCAAAAGACCCCTGGCGTAGACCTGAAAAATGCCTGTCACCCGCTATTAAAAAAACTGAATACTGCCCTGGGCAAGCCGGTAGTGCCTTTATCCCTCTCACTTGATCATCAGCATTACCGCATGCTCATTATTTCCGGGCCAAATGCAGGCGGCAAATCAGTCGCAATGAAAACCGTCGGGCTGCTTCAGTATATGCTTCAGTGTGGATTTCCGGTGACAGTGGACGAAACGTCGCAGTTTGGCGTTTTTGATCAGTTTTTTCTCGATATTGGCGATTCACAATCACTCGAAAATGACCTGAGTACCTATAGTTCCAGACTCCGGGCCATGAAGTTCTTTTCGGATTTTGCGGACAGCCGTACCCTTGTATTAATCGATGAATTTGGGACTGGTACGGAGCCACAATACGGTGGGGCAATCGCAGAAGCCATCCTGAACCGGATTTCCCACCTCAAGTCGTACGGCATCATTACGACACACTATGCCAATATCAAAAAATTTGCGGAAAACAAGAAGACAATGGTCAATGGAGCCATGCGTTACGATACCGACCGCCTCGAACCGCTCTATGAACTGGAGGTAGGAAAGCCCGGTAGCTCTTTTGCCTTCGAAATTGCCCGAAAAACAGGCTTACACCCTTCCCTGATCGAATATGCCAAGGGAAAAATCGGGGACAGCCAGGTGGATTTTGACAAACTGCTTGCCCAGCTCGAAAATGACAAGCGTAAATATGAAACGCTTACCGGCAGGCTGGAAAATCGTGAAAAAGAGCTCAAATCACTTCGGAATGATTATGAATCCATGAAGTTGATGCTGGAAACTGAGCGTAAATCCATTCTCAAAGAAGCAAAAACAGAGGCAAAAAAACTATTGGCAGATACCAACCGGCGTATCGAACAGACGATCAGGGAAATAAAGGAACAACAGGCAGACAAGGACAAAACACGAAAATTGCGTGATGACCTGGCCCAGTTCAATCAATCACTGACCGAAAAGGAGGAGAAGAAGAAGGTTCAGCGCAAAAAAGAAGAATCAAGTCCGCTGCAGGTGGGCGATTTTGTGGCCATTGACGGACAGGATGGGTTCGGGGAAGTGGTATCAATTAAAAATAAACAGGCAGAAATTAGTTTTGGGGCATTAAAGTCTTATGTGAATGTGGACCGGTTGCGAAAAGTATCGAACCGTGAAATGAAAAAGGAAGTGCGAACACGGGTGGGTGGTATTGATATGCCACGTCGCCAGGCTCAGTTTTCGCCTGACCTGGATATTCGGGGCAAACGTGCCGAGGAGGCCCTTTCGCTGATCAGTCAGTTTATTGACCAGGCGGTGTTGCTTGGTGCGCCCCAGGTACGTGTCCTGCATGGAAAGGGATATGGGATCTTGCGGGATGTGATCCGTACGCATTTAAAAGAAGAGCCCCAGGTGGTGGCCTTTGCCGATGAGCATATCGAAAGGGGTGGAAACGGTA
>JAOUOM010000318.1 GCA_029880385.1 Cyclobacteriaceae bacterium
TATCAATTGGACTGCCGGGGGTGAGTTGGAGCACTGCCCGTCCATATTCGTCCCTGGTTTGGGTATCGGTGTAGGAAAGGATTTGGTCAGCACCGTTTTTGAACATCAGATCGGGCGAAATATCGGGCCCGGGGAGGACCACCCTTACCGTGTTGGATGCATTGGGCACGAAGGATTTATAGGGCACTTCATAGTCCTGGTTGTCGAAGGTACGACGTAGGGTATACTGGGGTTCGGAGCCCGGATAGCGGTAGGCATCAAAGGCCGGCTCGCCCACGGGGTCGCCCACAAATGTCACACACGAATCCAGCGGGGCTAGTTCCTGGCCCAGCAGCAGGTTGGCGAGGGCTTTTTCCACGGCCAGGGTGAGCAGGTCCACGCCGCTCTGGGCCAGTTCGCGCCCTACGATCACATTGCCCAATCCCGCCAGCAGGGTGTCTTTGGCCAGGGTCAGGTCGGCAATGCCCAACTGGAAGAGTGCTTTGGGCTCCATGAGTTCATAGCCCGACATATCGGCACCCAGGACCCCATCGCCGAGCTTGGGGATCAGGTCCAGGATGGCCTGCAACTCGGCGATCACTTTCTGTGCCTGCTCCAGGCCCTGCTCGGCCATAAACAGCAGGTGCTCTATGCGTTCTACCGTGGCCGGGTCGATCAGCTGCACGTTCATCCCTTTCAGTATGGCCCTGCCGGCATACATGGTGGAGTCGGTGTTGATCCTGGCGTTTTCGAGCGTAAACTCCACCATGGAATGCTGCAGGTAGGGGATCTGCGCATAGGCCGATCCATTATAGATGCCATTGGCCTCTGTGACCTGCTTGATATAGAGTGTCCAGCCACTGGCCGATATTCTGTTGCCGGGCAGCAGCACGGCTATGGGGTTGGTATTGGAAATGGCCGTATTGCCAACACCGGCATCACATACCAGTGCTTCCCCGGTAGCGGCAGGTGTGGTAAAGGTATCCAAGAGCGTATATTCTGACCTCCCCGGGTTACAGTTTCCCCGTACCCTTACTTCGTAGGTGGTTTCGGGGGCGAGGTTGGTGAAGACCACCGTATTGCCCCTGCTCAGGGCCTGTGTCCAGTCCAGTTTTGACTGTAAGCGGTATTCCGCCGCATATCCGGTATAGGTATAGTCCTGGACAAACGCAATACCTGCTTCATACGGACTGTACACGTCTATCCCTTCGTAATCTGGCGGTGGACAGCCATCAGAGGCGAGGCTGATGATGGCGAGGCTAATTGTCCCCTGATCGGTATAGCGGCTGAAACCGATTCCATTTTCGCAGACTGTCCGTACCCGGTAAACGTACGTGGCGTTTTCTTCCAGGCCTTCGACCAGGGCCTCATGGCCGTTTACCTGACGGCTGTTCCATATATAATCGCCTTCTTTTTTCCAGTTGATCTCATAGGTCTGGGCGTTGGGTTCGGGTTCCCATACGAGTTGCATACGGGTGTGTCCGGGCACAAAGGCCTGGAGGTAGCTTGGCTCGTAGCAGGAACCCGTGCGGGTTGTTCGTTCCTGGCTGGCGCGGTAGGTACGGAAGCCGACCACATCCGTAGTGTCGGATCCCAGGGCACAATGGTACACAATGCGGCATTCCACACTGTCGCCATCCATTAAACCCTGTATGATGGCAGAAGGCTGGCTGGTGTGCACCGGCAGGTAAGGGGCCGACACGCCAGCAGGTCGCCAAAGCAGGGTATAGGAACTGTAGATACTGGATGCTGTCCAATATACTTCGGTGATACCCGATGGGTAGGTCACGGCACTGTCTACTTGGGCCAGGGATGGTGCTCTGCAGCCGGTACCACCCCCTCCATGGGACATCACGATCATTTGTTCGTCGCCAAATACGAAAGCACTATCCTGCCAGCAACGGGAGGCCGTCCGTATCCATAGGGTATCGCCAAAGAGGCCCTTTTCGCCCCAGCGGAAGGCATGTTGTGTTTGGGTGGTTTGCTGGCTCAGCGTACGGATGGCATTGCGTACATCGATCTGGTATTCGATTGCCCCTGGCATTTTTTCCCATTCTATCATCAGTTTGTCGTTTCCCAGCAAACCGGCCAACTGTACCTGGGCGGTGAGCTGGTAGGGTGCCTGGCAGTCGATATTCAGGATGCCCGGATTGGTATATTCGGCATAGGCAAAGGCGGAGTGAATGGCACCACAATCTTGTGAGAGCCTGAACTCATATTCCACGCCGGGGGCCAGGTTGGCCAGCTCCATGCCTGGTATTGGGTTGTCGATATTTATCCAGTTGCCCCAAAGGGTTTTGTTGCGAAATTGCAACAGGTAGTTTTCATTGTCAGGCGTAGCGTCCCACGTCACTTGTGCCGAATTGTCATTGAGGGGGCTTACCGACAATTGGCCGATGGGCGGGCAGGGGGTGCCGTAATAGAACTTGCTGATTGCCGAATACCCGTCGTTTCGGTAATATGCCTTGTTGGAAAGGTCATGGGCCCTTACGCGCCAGGCGTACCATTTGTCGGGCTGCATGCCGGCAAATGCCGTTGGAAATACCAGTGTCTGGGAAGTGAGCGGGGTAGTCAGCGAAAAGGACATGGGGTTGTTGCTACCACCGGCAAAAAGGTCTTCGGGGGCGATGTTTTCATCATATATTTCGGCTATTTCCAGGGTATATTCCACATTTGTAATGCCCGGGTACACGCCCCGGGGTATCCAGGCAAACGTAGCGGCTGTAGTGGTATTGGGCGCGCCAATGGCCAGAACCGCATCACGGGTGGGAAGCGAAAGAATGGGGGGCTCAAACCTGGAAATCCAGCAGACATGCATGCCCGAGTAAGGGTCGGAAATGGGCACGTTTCGGTTGATGTCATAGACTTCCACCTTGAAACGGTACATGCCCTCGGGGAAGTTGCCGCCGGGATCCATACCACTAACGAGAAGGTTATCGGGATTGAACAGGGCATGCAGGAGCGCAAGGTCAACCGCGTTGTTGCCGGGATTAAGGTACGTAGTATGCATCCAGGTATCGGAAGGGATAGTTTCGATCCGAATTCCGGACTGTCCCTCTATGATGAGCCTCAGGCCTACCAGGTAGTTGTTACGTGTCTGGTCGGTCAGTACGAGGTGAAGTTGCATCCCTGTAAAGTCGTCCATGGCGTAAGTAGCCGGGTTGATTGGGTAGGGGGGGGCCATCGTCAGGTGGGAGGTGACCGGATATACCTGCGCATGTGCGCACAAGCCGATAAAAAGGAATAGGCCTGTTAAAAATTGCTTTGCTATTCTGGTATGCATGCGTATCATTCTTTTTTTCACCAATTTTTTTCTAAAAACCATAGGAATACCCGAGTCTGGCCAGGTAGTCGTTTTTCTTATTTTTCTGTAGTCCACTCGACTGTATGTCTTTGTTGGTCCATGCAGCACTGAAGTTTATATTGTGTTTTTCCTTCAGCACGTATGAGGCCATGTATTGTAAGCGTTGTATGTTCCCGCTGGTATTGCCCAAAGCGGTGTTCCAGGTGTACATCAGGCCGGAATTGAGGGTGTTGAACAAGAGGCTGTTGATACCTGCCGTGGGGCCAATCATGGTATTTTTCAGGTCTGCTCCAATCATGGTATTGACGTTGCATGACAATGTTGCCGATACATGTTTTGGTATAAAATTCAGGTTGTACGATAGGTTTGCATTGTAGTAATCGGCCCCCGTGTCCTGAACCTCACCTCCGAGTTCTGCATCGGTTTGCATCGTACCGAACATGACCATCAGCGATTGACCGAGTGTTTCACTTTGTGAATTGTACATCGTGTTGATCGAAGCGTTCCGGCTTATCTGGGCAAAGCGCAGGGAATCAATGTTGTCGTAAGGGTTTGCAGTAGGCATGCCCGCATAGGGGTTAAACTCCGAAATGTTCCTGAAATTGGAGTAAGTTGAATTCAGTTGGAGCTTTTCGGTAGCCAGCCATGTCAGGTTAAGTTGTCCGATCACCCGTTTGGCTGAATTTGATTTTGTCTTGCCCACATTGTCGTGTTCCAGCCCAAT
>JAOUOM010000319.1 GCA_029880385.1 Cyclobacteriaceae bacterium
CTTAAAGACATGAACCACTGGTTCGAAATTGTTGTTTTTTACCGATTGGTAAATCGGCAGTTCTTCACTGGCTACCGAATTAAAGGAAACCGACCGCAACAAAATGGAATTGTCTTTTTTCTGGAACCGGATCACCTGCTGGGGACGTGATTTCATGCCTGCACCGCCAAAGTTCAGCCCTTTGACGTGACCGGATATTCTCGAAACGATCAGGATTTCCTTTTCCAGTAAAGATTCGGGGATTTCAAAATAATAGTTATCGTCCACCTTGTGAAAAGTGATCAGCCCCTCATCCGTTTGGGCCGCATCGGTGATTACTTCACTGTATTTCCGGTAGGGCGATTTTTCTTTGGGTTTTTCGGCCGCAGGGGCTTCGCTTTTCTTTTTTTTCTGCGCATACACCGGGTTAATCCCCGTAGCCAGACAGCCCGCTAGGGCCAGGATCAGTAATTTTTTCATTGGATATTTTTACTAAATAAAACGTCAGCAAACCGGGCACCTCCTGGAGTTGCCTGCAGGGGCACACCCGGCCTGGACGATTATACGAAAAATATACCATGTGTAAGGGCTCCCAAGCCAGCAATGGCCGCTACCGGCATACAAACGGTACGACCGGCTGAAAAATGGAAGCCAGTCAATTATTCCATCACTTCCGCAGCATCGCTCACTTCACCGGTCTCTTCATCGACCAGTTCCGCGTCATCATCTTCGGTATCTTCGTCCAATGGCCGGAAATTGGCTGGTATCTCATCTTCCGAATAAGGGTATACCTCTACAAAATTGGTCAGTGATATGGCCGGAATGTCATAGTCTACCAAAAACGATTTCATCGCCTCATGTAACACATCAAGGCTTGTCTGGATCGTGTCGGCATTCACCAGGTAGTAATTGTTGATTTTCACTTCCTTGTCTTTATCGCCATCCACGGTACTATAGCTGACCTTGCATTTGAACCAGCGGTCATAGTCGCCAAACCCTACCACCTCGGTAATATTGGTCTTGCTGATTTGCGTCACGGCAAACTCCCGCGCAATGTCCCGTTCCATGGCTCCATATATGCGCGATTCGGCATCGGTATACGAAACAGCATCTACCAGATATGCCTCTGTCACCTGCTTCAACATGCCGTTTTCCTGCTCTTTGGCATATTTTACCTTACAACTGTACCAAATTTTCATTACGTCCTTTTTATGTTTTTGAAAGGGGGCGAAGATACGGGAGCTGTCTCAAAATCCGGGAACAGGACAAAAAATATTGCAACATTTGGGAATCCCCACTATCAGCCCACTACCTGCCACACACTTCCCCCTCGCGGTGGCGCAGGCCTCCCCACGCCCCTGCCAGCGACGGTCCTGCGCTTCACCTTTCGGCCAATTGTTGCGTCGGACAACCGGTCATGTCGGGGTTGCCTTGCCCGACACAACGATCGAAATCCCTTTCGTTAACAGAAACAAATGAACCCTTTTAGCCTCGGGCGTGGGCAGCACGGAGGTTAGGCGGGGAGCACGAGTGTACAGTGTCCAAAGGGCCAGCCGGTATCGTTCCGAATCATTTTCTTTCACAGAATCTGCTTCTTGTCGTAAATTTGGAACATGACCTATGGCCACATCACCCTTTTACTGGTTTCAATGACCTGCTTTATATCCCATAACAGCTTGGGACAAACGGACACGGTAGATACCTATCTGTTTATGGGGCATCCTCGTGATGATTTTCGCGACCAGCGACTATTGCAGCATGTCGAATTTATTGATTATGACAAGTTTGACCTGCTTCTTTTGGGTGGCGACTTGCTGGGCAATACCTCAGCAGATCTTTATGATCTGGCCTATTGCAATCGTGTCTTTTCCCTGTCAAGTAATTCGACACACCTGGCTGCCGGAAACCACGATGTAATGAATATGTCCAACCTTCTGGCATATACCCAAAAACCACGATTTTATGCCTTTAGTCGCAAGAATATAACCTTTTTGATCCTTGACACGGAGATCAGTCCACCAGATATTGGCCCTGAACAATTACAACTCATCCAGTCAGTGACAGATACCCTGTCATATTCAGACTATCTGATTGTCGTGCATCACCGTATCTTATGGATGATCTACAATCCCGACCTTGCCAGTGATCTTAATGCTGTGGCAGGTAGTACTTCCAGCCTTACTTCCACAAATTTTGATACTCAGGTTTATCCAATCCTGCGCGAAGCATCTAACAAGGGGGTTAGCGTCCTTTGCCTCGCAGGCGATCGAACCAATTACCCCATTTCATACCAGACGACAGATGGTATCACATTCATTGCCAGTGGAATGCGTGGTACTGCTGCAGATACGGACAACCATGTCGTTCTACTCCGTCATAACCTGAACACTGGAAGTGTATCCTGGCAATTCGAAACACTGGCAAATATTGACACCCTAGCAAAAAACCTGAATCATCTTTATCGGTATCAGACAGATAGAAACATTTATCCCAATCCTTCCCATGATATCCTGTGGATTGCAAATGATATCACAGATCCGTTAAAGGAAATACGCATCTATACACCCGATGGCATGCTTGTATTTCAACAAACTGGGTTCATAGCTATTGATCAGGTAATGCTTGATGTGTCAACGCTGAAACCGGGACTATATATCATCCAGACAATCACAAGTGTGACACATAATAAAAAAATCAGAATTGATTAAACACTTTTGATAGGCCTCTTTTTCCCTGTGTATTCCCATTATTTCGCCTCAATAGGGCACAAAATCCCACTATTTAGCCTCGGGCGTGGGGAGCACGGCGGCCGGGCGGGGAGCACGAGCGTACAGTGTCCGAAGAGCCAGCCGGTATCGCTCCATTCCTAAAAAAAATGCCGATGAAAACGTCTTTCACCGGCATTATTACGAATATCTGGGAACCTTAGGTATGGATCGGCCGGTTGTCGGTAGCTGCCAGGCAGGCTTCCTTCACGGCCTCCATATAGGTAGGGTGGGCATGCGACATTCGCGACACATCCTCTGCCGATGCGCGAAATTCCATGGCTGTGACACCTGCTGCAATCATATCGGCTGCACGTGCTCCAATGATGTGAACGCCCAGAATTTCATCAGTATCTTTGTCTGCAAGTATTTTGACCAGTCCGTCAATGTCCATACTGGCACGTGCACGGCCCAGTGCCCGAAAAGGGAACTGACCCGCCTTATAGTTGCGGCCCTGCTCTTTGAGCTGTTCTTCGGTGAAGCCAACAGCAGCCACCTCGGGCCAGGTATATACTACTCCCGGTATCAGGTTGTAGTTGATATGGGGCTTTTGCCCGGCAATTGTTTCGGCTACATACGTGCCTTCTTCTTCGGCTTTGTGCGCGAGCATGGCACCTTTTACCACGTCGCCAATGGCATATATTCCCGTAACGTTGGTTTGCAGATGTGCATCTGTTTCCACCAGGCCACGATCCGTGGTTTTGACTCCTGCCTTGTCAAGGGCCAGGCCATCGGTATATGCTTTTCGTCCGATGGATACGAGGCAGTAGTCGCCGGTAAAGGTGACCGCTTCGCCTGATTTGTTTTGTGCCGAAACGGTTACGGTTTTTCCTTTTCGTTCTACGCCGGTCACTTTGTGCGACAGGTAAAACTCAAAGCCGAGTGATTTTTTAAGCACACGCTGTAATTCCCTGCCCAGGGTTTCGTCCATGGTAGGGATGATTTTGTCGAGAAATTCCACTACCGTGACTTTGGCACCGAGCCGGGCATACACGGAGCCAAGTTCGAGACCGATGACACCACCACCAATGATAATGAGGTTTTTAGGTACTTCTTTTAAGTGGAGTGCCTCGGTACTGGTGATCACCCGCTCTTTGTCGAGGGGGATAAAGGGCAGGGTCACCGGCTTGCTCCCAGTTGCAATAATCGTTTTTTCGGTAGTAATGGATTTCTCACCCGTTTTCCCCGTGATTTTAATGGTGTTTTTGTCTATGAACGAACCCAGGCCATGGAAAACGTCAATTTTATTTT
>JAOUOM010000320.1 GCA_029880385.1 Cyclobacteriaceae bacterium
AAAACCTGGTACTAGACGGTGGCATGACCATCAAAATGATCTATCATTGAGGTAAACAAAACCATCCTGACGATCTGTTATCCATGAAAAAAATCGTTGTTTTGACCGGCGCAGGCATTAGCGCCGAAAGTGGCCTGAGAACCTTCCGTGATGCAGGAGGGCTGTGGGAGGGCCATGATGTACGGGATGTCGCATCGCCCGAAGGCTGGCAAAAAGATCCTGGCCTGGTGCTTGATTTTTATAACCAGCGAAGAAAACAGGCACTTTCTGCAAAACCAAACCCCGGTCACCTGGCCCTGGCCGGACTTCAGGATGAATATGACGTGACCATCATCACCCAAAATGTGGACACCCTGCACGAACAAGCCGGTAGTCGGCATGTCATTCACCTGCATGGAGAGCTTTTCAAAGTCAGGAGCACGATTGACCCGCATCTGGTCTATGACCTTGAAGGCTGGGAACTAAAACTGGGCGATACCTGCGAAAAAGGCAGTCAGCTACGTCCCCACATCGTGTGGTTTGGCGAAAGCGTGCCGCTGATGGAGCAGGCCGTGGCTGAAACACTGGAGGCTGACCTGTTTATGGTAGTGGGTACTTCGCTGATGGTATATCCTGCCGCAGGTCTGCTCCATTATGTAGACCGGTCAGTTCCCAAATTTATCGTCGATCCCAACCTGCCCGATATTGCCGGATCCGACAACCTTTTTTTGTATGAAGAACCGGCAAGCACAGGTGTTCAGAAGGTTGCCGGTTTTTTGCGTCAGCACTATCCCGCATCGAACGGAAGAGGGAACGGTACGGTTTAGGCGAGTCCGTACGTAACCGTGCCCGTAATATGGCCAACAGGTGATGCGCGGGACCGAAGTGGTGCCGATGCCTATCGGCCGCGCAGGCAGGCCCGCGCCACCGCGAGGGGGCTTGGTGGGCCGGGCTGGCAGCGCTGGCATGTGCGCCTTCTACCCGTTACAACTCCCCTTTTTTCAATAATTCGGCCGCATAATCCACTGCCCGGGCCGTAAGGGCCATAAATGTAAGCGAAGGGTTTTGGGTACTGGTGGAGGTCATGCAGGCACCGTCGGTCACAAATACATTTTGGCAGAGATGCATCTGGTTATACTTATTGAGCAGGGACGTATCCGGGTCATGCCCCATCCGTACACCGCCCATTTCGTGGATGTCCAGCCCGGGAGCCTGTTTGGTATCATTCAGAACGATGTTGTCACAACCGGCAGCTTCCAGCATTTGCCTGGCCTGTTGGTGAAAATCCTGCACCATCCGCTCGTCATTTTCGGTATAGCCCACAGAAGTGATGAGTTGCGGGATGCCCCATTGATCCAGTTCGGTTTCACTTAAGCGCACATGATTTTGTGCGATGGGGATGGTCTCGCCCTGCATCATCATAAACACGTCCCAGCTACCGGGTTGAGATAGTTTATCCTTATAAGCGGCACCAAACTGAGGCCCCTCGACCTGTCGGCCCCAGCTACGGCGTGTGGCTGTATAAAAAACCATGTAGCCCCGTTTGAAGGCCTGGTCTTCGCGATAGACATTCCGGAAGTTCGGCATCATTACGGCTGTAGGCCTGCGGCCATAGTAATAGGTGTCGAGGTTTTCATGAAAAGTGGCTGAGGCAGTACCGCGGTAATTATGAAATGCCAGGTATTTGCCCAACAGGCCATTGTCATTGCCCAGACCATTGGGAAACCGGTTCGATTTTGAATTTAGCAGGATGAGGTTAGTATTCAACGTGGCGGCATTCACAAAGATCGTGCGTGCCGTATATAGCCTGGTATTGCCGGTGGTGGTGTCAATCACCTGCACACCGACTGCTTTTTTTCGTTCTTCGTCGTAGACGATCGAGGTAACCACCGTATCGGTCACGAGTGTCAGGTTGCCGGTTTTTTCTGCCCAGGGAAGGGTCGACGAATTGGAACTGAAATATCCGCCATACGGGCAGCCGCGTTCGCACAATTTCCTTGCCTGGCAGGGTCCCCTGCCCTGCTGCTGGTGGATTTCCTGCGGATCGGTCAGGTGGGCATTTCGCCCGATTACCACCTTGCGGTCGTCAAAAGCGGCCATGATCCGCTCACGGATTGTTTGTTCGGCGGCATTCATTTCCCACGGCCTCAAAAACTCACCATCCGGCAGGGTATCCAGCCCGTCTTTGTTGCCATTGACACCAATGAATTTTTCCACATGGCTGTACCAGGGAGCCAGTTCATGGTAGCGCAAGGGCCAGTCCACGGCATACCTATCACGTTTGGGGCCTTCAAAGTCATACCGGCTCCATCGCTGTACCTGTCGGGCCCAAAGCAACGACTTGCCCCCTACCTGGTAGCCACGAACCCAGTCGAAAGGTTTTTCCTGAATATAGGCATGATCGGTATCTTTCACGAAAAAATGTTCGGTAGCCTCTTCGAAGGCATAGCACCGGGACACCACCGGGTTGGTGGACGTGACTGCCTCCGGCAACTGCCCCCTATGCGGAAACTCCCAGGGATTTTTAAAAGCCGTGGGATAGTCCTCCAGGTGTTTCACATTCCGTCCCCGTTCGATCACGAGGGTTTTAAACCCCTTCTCACACAGTTCTTTGGCGGCCCATCCGCCACTCATTCCCGAACCGATAACGATTGCATCAAAATCCATCTATTTCTTATTGTTTACAAAGCCCATGATTTTTCACCCGTCCGGTACGGAATGATCCCTTTCTGATAGCCCGGCACCGGCACATAGCGCAGGCATTGGGTCATGCCGGTTTCGGAAGTAAAATAGCCCCGAAGGATAAGCGACCGAAGGGTATCAAAAAAATGAGGAGTGGCTGAACCGGCCATCTCCTGTGCCTCCTGAATCAATTGGGCGACTACTTCCGTTTTCTTTTCGACAGTCAGTTTATGAAATGGCCTGCCCCATTTGTCCACACATGTTTGCTTAAATGAGGCATAACCCGAAAGCACCATCTCCTGATAGGCGGCACTCATGCAATCGGTGATGTAGTGCTGCACAAAATCCCCCGTATTTGCTGCCCTGGCACCCGGTGAACCCGGTGTGTCGGGAATGAGGATGTCGGACAAATCGTTCAAAATGTCCATATCTTCATACGTAAACAACGTATACGGGTACGGTGGCCTGTCACACGATTGCACGAGCGAGCCGCCAAAAAATAGTCCGCCAGCAGCGGCCAATGAAATCGACAAGGCTTCTCTTCGTTTCATAATCAAAAAATTTTAACGAAAATAACCATAGCCCGCCTGCCTCCATACTACGTTTACATACACGGCGATGAAAATCAGTGAAGTGCCATTGTAACCCTCACCCGGTAAGTGGCTGCCAGATGGGTCGGGATCAGGCCTTCCGGCCTGGCGTGGAACGAAAAAAGGACCGGCTCGTCTGGTATTATTCGCCGGCCAGGAATACCCCGTTTTGCCAGACTAATTCAATGCATGCATCATCCAGACAGAACTGAATGTTTTTTCCTCCTCGTGGTAATTTGTATTTGAACTCGGCTGGTTCCTCCTCAGGATCATAATCAGGCACCAGGCGGCTCTCAAGGTCTTTGATACCGGGAATAACATCCTGATTTTTCACCCTTTCAAACAGGCCATTTTGGTATTTTTCAAAACGGATATCCGAGGAGCAGACGGGTCCACAACCCCATACTTCGGTGGCGATGAGTTTGGCATTATCGCTGAGGTTCCAATAGGTGACGGTATAGGTGGCCTCTGCCCCTAACGGCGCGTACTGCATATACCCGTTTTTTAAATCCACAACGTCAAAAACGTATTCATTTACATAGGGCTCCTTTGCCAAATAGGCTTTTGTCTGTGAATGGCCTACGCTATCCCCTTTATGGGCCAGCAAACTTGACAGGAGTTCGACATCATCCCTGATTGCATATTTTTCAATTCCTTTTAGTTCCCGGATAAGGGAAAATACAACCACCGAGTCCGCTGCGCCGACCGTTTCATCGGCC
>JAOUOM010000321.1 GCA_029880385.1 Cyclobacteriaceae bacterium
GGCCGAAGCCCGGGTGAGGCCTTTTCCGTCGACTTTTCCGGCAAAAGTCACCTTTCCGATCTCTTTTGGACGACCCAAAAAAGCCCCAAGGTTAAAATCACGGATCGATAAACTCCCCAAATACCGGGTTTCTTCAGGTGTATCGGCCAGTTTCAGGTTGATATCTGACATGATCGTACCATGGCGGGTCACAAACGTGCCATCAGCCACAAAATCCGTGAAGAACCCCAGCAAATTGCCACGGAAAGACACCTCACCTGATTGTATCCGCCGGTTCCCGGTAAACGACCCGATATCTTCCTGTGCCAACCGGGCATTTTTTACCTGAAGGTCAATAAAGGTATTGGACAAATTGGGCAAGCCCGCAAAAAAAGCCTTGCCCTCAAAATAGGTTGCTTCGCCTATGTGTAGCGAAATGCTGTCGAGCGTAAGGTGGCTCATGGTGCCCCTTACGTCAGCACTCATTCTGACGGGAATATCAAAACTGCCTACCGGGATAAAATAACGCAGGTCCTCCACCCCGACTTCTATTTCTTTCAGCTTAAAATCCAATGTTACACTATCCACCATGGAGGCAAATGCCGCAGGTGAACGGTAGGAAAACGAGAGCGAATCGCCAATGATACTGTGGGGGGTATGGATTTTGGCATTCGACAACACCATCGACCGGGAATTGAATTGAAAGTCACCTTGGGCCTCATCTACCGAAAACCCGGTGCCCAGTTCGTCGGCCATCAGCTGCACAATGTGGCAACGAATGGTATCCTGACGGAGGGACAGGTCGGCAAGGTGCATTGTCGGGACATCAAAAGCAAAATGACTGTAGTCAAAACGTCCGTCTCCGATGGGTAGCTTGCGCTTGTCGTCAAAACTGAAAAGCATACCTTCCATCCGGATTTCGGCCACTTCAATGTTCAACGATTTTTGTTCTCCATCCTTTTTCAGTGCATTGATAAAAGCGACAAGGTTTAGATAGGTGTCATCGTCATATTTTACGATGTGAAGAGATGAATTTGTAATGGTAAGGGCATTGAGCGATAGCCCCCTGCTTTTGACTAATTCGAGCAGGTCAAAATCTATGGCCACTTCACCTGCCGCCGCCATTAGTTCCCCCTCAAAATCGTAGAGCTCCACATCCTGCAAATGCCCGACATCAAACCAGCTCAGGCTAACAGCGCCGACTTTGATTTGGTGGCGGGTATGCAATGCGACTGACTCCACCACACGATCGACAAGGTATTTTTGAACAATAGGTGATTGAAGCACGGCCAGTCCGAGCATGCATACGACAATAAACAAAGTGGCCATCCACCAAAGACCCCTTAGAACAGCCTTGTATATCTTTGCCTTCTTTATCATACCATAGCCCGATGCTTTATTATGCAACGTATAATTCTTGGAATTGAATCTTCTTGTGATGAAACTTCTGCTTCCATCTGCCGGGAGGGAAAAATAGTCAATAATATAATCGCCACACAATCTATCCACGAAGAATACGGGGGCGTAGTGCCCGAACTAGCCTCACGCGAACACCAGAAAAATATTGTACCAATCATTGACAAAGCCCTCAAGCATGCAAATATCGACAAAACCCAGTTATCGGCCATTGCCTGTACCCAGGGACCCGGGTTGCTGGGTTCCTTACTTGTCGGATATTCCTTTGCCAAGTCGCTGGCTTTTGGGCTGGGCATCCCCCTGCTCAATGTACATCATATGAAAGCGCACATTCTGGCCCATTTTATCGATGACCCGGCACCCGACTTCCCCTTTTTATGTCTCACGGTGAGTGGTGGCCATACACAGATCGTACGTGTCAACAGCGTGACCGACATGCAGGTAATCGGCCAGACCCGCGATGATGCCGTGGGGGAAGCGTTTGACAAAGGAGCCAAGCTAATGGGGCTCCCCTATCCTGGCGGGCCGCTGATAGACAAATATGCGCGTGATGGCGACCCGGAACGATTTTCCTTTTCCGAGTCCGATGTGCCGGGCCTCGATTTTTCCTTTTCAGGTATCAAAACCTCCCTGCTCTATTTTCTCCAAAAGGAAACAAAAAAAGAAGCCGGCTTTATTGACAAACATCTGCACGACATTTGCGCCAGCTATCAAAAGACACTCATCAACATGCTGGTAAAAAAACTGGTACAGGCTTCCCTTCAGACCAACATCCGGCAAGTGGCCATCGCCGGGGGCGTAGCAGCCAACCAGGGATTGCGCCTCCGCCTGATGCAACTGAAAGAAACGCATGGATGGGAGCTCTACATACCCGATTTTCAGTATTGTACGGACAATGCTGGTATGATCGCCATGGCCGGCTGGCATTATTACCTGGCGGGAAATGTAGCGCAAATGAATGACAGCCCGCTACCCCGAATGCCTTTTTAGTTGGCAGAGTGGCACAGGTTCATTATTTTAGAAAATTAGAAACGCAAAAGCCCCGGCTCAGCATAACCGGGCGAACGAGAACATGAAGAAAGACAAGCAGCGATTTTCAGGCAATATTTCAATACGTAACAAAAAAGCAAGCTTCGAGTATCAGTTTATCGATACCTATGTGGCCGGAATTGTCCTGAGGGGCAGTGAAATCAAATCCATCCGCGAAGGCAAAGCCAGCCTTCAGGAAGCGTTTTGTGTTTTTCAACGTGATGAAATCTATGTAAAAGGAATGAACATTAGCCCGTATACAGAAAGCACCTATTTCAACCACGAAGCCACACGCGAACGAAAACTGCTGCTCAACAAAAAAGAACTAAAAAAACTTCAGGCCAACTCGGCCGAAAAAGGACTGACCCTCATCCCCACCAAACTTTTTATCAACCCACGCGGCCTGGCAAAACTCGAAATTGCCCTGGCCAAGGGTAAAAAACTCTACGACAAAAGGGAAAGCCTCAAGAAAAAAGACCAGGATCGTGAATTACGTCAACTAAAAATTTAGCATGGATCGTGTACTCGTTCTCAACCAGGATTATTATCCCCTCACGGTTTGTAGTATTCAGCGGGCATTTCTGCTTGTCTACCTCAAAAAAGCCGAACTGGTAGACAGTGTGTCGGGTTTGTCCCTGCGAACGGTCACTACCTCCTTTCCATTCCCCTCGGTTATCCGTATCACCAACTATATAAACGTACCCTACAAAGGCGTCATCCTCTCGCGTCACAACATTTTCAAAAGGGATGGGTTTACCTGCCAGTATTGTGGCACACGCCAAAGCCTGACCCTCGACCACCTTGTGCCTCGCTCTAAAGGCGGAAAATCCACCTGGACCAACCTCGTGACAGCCTGTAAATCATGCAATGCCAAAAAAGGGGATTCCCATCTGGAAGAAACGGAAATGGCACTACGCACCCTTCCCGTCAAACCTTCCCATTTGTTTTTTCTGAAAAACGCTGCCTCATACAATGAAAACTGGAACAAATACCTCAATACAAAATCCATGGTTTCCTGACCAGGGTCTGACCTGGCTTCTTGTGGTCACCTTTCTGGCACTATCGCCTCTTGCATGGGCTCAAGGTGATGCCCGAAAAGACGCAATCCTCCTGAAAATGGAAAAAACCAAAAGCAGGCTGGACAAAAAGCTGGAAACCCTGCGCGTGGAAATAAAAAAATCCCCCTACAAACGTGAAATAAAAAAAACAGTCAAACGCCTGAAAAAGGAAAGCAAGGCCATCGGAAATATGATCAGCAAAGCCCGAAAGTCTTCCGGATTCGATTTCGACGAGCTGGAAAAAGAGTTTATCCAATGGAAGGCAGAAGCAAATGACCTCTTTAACGACCTGAAAAAATGGCTGAAAGACATCCCTTTTGAATTTTGGCTGGAACTATTCAGCTCCTGACCTGCCTAAAAAAAACAGCATGTTTTTTTACAAAAACATGCTGAAAAAATGTAGTGAGAAAAATACCTGCCCGGAAGGTGCCTTCCGGACAATAAGTTTAATGGGAAACTGTATCCTTTTCCGCCT
>JAOUOM010000322.1 GCA_029880385.1 Cyclobacteriaceae bacterium
CGTTAAAAGCTGTCAAGATGGCAGTTTTGACAGCATGGAATGGATTTTGATAATTGCCTTGCATCAACAAAAAACCGATTGATAGTTATGCAAGAAAAAGGCACGATTTCCATTCACACGGAAAACATATTTCCCATCATCAAAAAATTCCTTTATTCCGATCACGAAATCTTCCTTCGTGAGTTGGTTTCCAATGCCGTGGATGCCACCCAAAAACTGCGCAGACTAGCGGCATTGGGTGAATATAAGGGTGAGTTGGGCGATCAGACCATCGAAATTAAAGTAGATAAAAAGAAAAAGACCCTGACCATTTCGGACAAAGGGATTGGCTTGACGGGCGAGGAAATGAAAAAGTACATCAATCAGATTGCTTTTTCAGGAGCCACTGAATTTCTCGAAAAATACAAAGACAAAGGTGAGGATCAGCAGATCATCGGGCACTTTGGCCTAGGGTTTTATTCGGCCTTTATGGTGTCGAAAAAGGTAGAGATTATTTCTTTGTCGCATCAGGAAGGTGCCGAACCGGCCACCTGGATTGGTGAGGGGAATACCGAGTTTGAAATTGCCCCAGCCAAAAAGAAAAGCCGCGGAACGGATATCATCCTGCACCTGGCCGAGGATTCCGAGGAGTTTCTCGAAGATCACCGCATCCGTCAGATTCTGGAGAAATATGCCCGGTTTATGCCCGTTCCCATCAAGTTTGGCACGCGCGAAGAAAGTGTGGAAGATGGAAAAGACAAAGACGGCAACCCTACGTACAAAACAGTAAAAAAAGACGACATCATCAACGATGCCCTGCCCATTTGGACCAAATCGCCCAGTGAGCTGACAGATGAAGACTATCTCAAATTTTACCGTGTATTGTATCCGTATAGCGAAGAACCACTTTTTTGGATTCACCTGAATGTCGATTATCCATTCAACCTGACCGGTATCCTGTATTTCCCCAAATTGAAAAAAGACTTTGAAATGCAGCGTAATAAAATCCAGCTGTATTCACGTCAGGTTTTTATTACCGATGAGGTGAAAGATGTGGTTCCCGAATTTTTGCAATTGCTCCATGGTGTGATCGATTCACCGGATATTCCCCTCAACGTTTCGCGTAGCTATTTGCAGTCAGATGCCAATGTCAAAAAAATCAATGGCTACATCACCAAAAAAGTAGCGGACAAACTGGGCGACCTGTTCAAAAAAGAGCGGGATTCATATGAGAAAAAATGGTCGGATATTGGCCTTTTTGTAAAATATGGTGTGATATCGGAAGAAAAATTTGAAGAAAAAGCACGGGAGTTTGTACTTGTGAAAAACCTGGAGGGTAAGTATTTTACCATCGAGGAATACAAAAAACATGTGGAAGCAAACCAGACCAACAAGGACAAAGCCAAAGTCTTTTTGTATACCACCGACGAGCAAAAGCAGCACAGCTACATTGATGCGGCTACCAAAAGGGGCTATGACATACTCCTGATGAACGAAATGCTCGACAGCCATTTCATCAACCACGTGGAGCAGAAATTTGAAGTGACGATGAAGCGTGTGGATGCTGATGTGGTAGATAAGCTGATCGAAACGGGCGAGACAAAGGAATCGGTACTTTCCGAGGAGGAAAACAAGACCCTGAAAGGGATATTTGAAAAGGCTGTCAATGATTCGAAAAATGCAGTATCTGTCGAGGCAATGGCTACCGATGATTTCCCCGTTACCATTACGCTGCCCGAATTTCTACGCAGGATGAAGGATATGCAGGCTGTAGGCGGTGGCGGGCCCATGATGTTTGGTGACCTGCCTGTCACCTTGTCCGTGGCAGTCAATGGCAACCACGCCATCGCCCGGAAAATTCTCGATGCAGAAAAAGAGGAAGATAAAGTATCACTGGCTAAACAGGCCTTTGACCTGGCCTTATTATCTCAGGGGATGCTCACAGGCAGGGAATTGACGGATTTTATACGCCGGAGCGTAGAGATTGCTTCATTGTAAGAATTCCATAGTTTGAAATAAACAGGCCCGCAGGTTAGTTTCTGCGGGTTTTTTTGTCCCATATTTTGCCAATGGTATAAAAACCCGAACAGGACTATCGGGTAACAGGCTAACTTCCCGTCCTGACCTTTATCTTTATAGGATGATGAATTGGACACGCGTAAAAAATACAGCCCTTGCCCCGATGGTGCTCCTGGCATTGGTTGCGACACAGGTAGAAGCCCAGAATCTGTCTACAGCGGAGACCCCCGTTCGGATCATTGACTTTGAGGCGGGGGATAATGAGGCCTTGTTTACCTATACAGATGCCAGTGCCTGGAAATTCTCGAATGTTGGTAACTCGACGGTTCTTGAACTTTCCGGCACCAGCAGCTATGAGCCACGGGTACGATCCCCGCTCAATATTGCCATGTTAAATGGTGTAAAATACGCAAGTTTTGTATTGGAGGCAGACCTCCGGCAAACGGGCAAGGAATACGGCCATCGTGATATGTGCCTTTTCTTTGGAATAAAGGACGCTTCCAATTTTTACTATGTCCATCTGGCGTCCCAGGCAGATGCCAATGCCCATAATATATTTTTGGTCAATGATGAGCCGCGGAGGCCCATTGCCACCAGGACCACCCAAGGCATCCGGTGGGGAGATGGCTGGAACAAAATCCGGCTTGTCCGTGATGTTGTGACGGGTAGTATCCAAATATATTTCAACGATATGGAAACACCCATTATGGAGGCAGTAGACATGCATTTTGATGGGGGATATCTTGGCTTTGGATCCTTTGACGACACGGGAATGATCGACAATATCCGTATTTACGGAACCCCTCTATCGGAACAAACTGCATTTTTCGGCCAAAACAAATGAAAAGTATACAGACGATGCAATCACTATTTGACCTTAATGGGCAAGTTGCCCTTGTTACGGGTTCGGGCCGAGGCCTGGGCTATTTTATGGCCGAGGCACTGGCCAGGGCAGGTGCGCAGGTCATTTTGAATGGACGAACCGAAACCACCCTGCAACAAGCCAGGGAAGAGATGGCATCAAAAGGGCTTAACGTGCACACGTCTGTCTTTGATGTGACCAATGAGGACGAAATCAGAATGGCCATCACGACGATCGAGCAGGAAATAGGGCCAATCCGTATCCTCGTAAATAATGCGGGCATCCAGGTACGCAAACCTCTGGTCGAATTTGAGGAGGCCCAGTGGGATGCATTGATGAACACCAACCTGAAAGGCGCATTTTTGGTAGCACGAAATGTAGTTAAGGGCATGATTTCACGCCAATCGGGCAAAATCATCAACATATGCTCTGTCAACAGTGAATTGGGGAGAGCATCCATTTCGCCATATACTGCCTCCAAGGGGGGGATCAAAATGCTGACCAAGGGCATGGCAGCAGAATGGGCCCGGCACAATATCCAGGTAAACGGACTGGGTCCCGGCTATTTCAAGACCGACCTGACACGTGCGCTCTGGCAGGATGAAGCGTTTGATGCCTGGCTTTGTCAGCGCACGCCGGCAAACCGGTGGGGAAACCCCGATGAGCTGGGTGGCCCCATTGTCTTTTTGGCTTCCGGGGCATCAGCCTATATGAATGGACATATACTCTACGTGGATGGAGGCATGACGGCCAGTGTTTGATCTAGTTTGCCGGCTGCAAAATTTTTAAGGCATTTACCGAATAAAATTTTTGCAACACCGAATCCGGTAAGTTAAGGCCTTTGGTCCGAATCGGATAGGATAATTGGGGAGGCCCGGCCAGAATGGAGTCTGCTGACGAAAAATACTGCCACTGCAATGCCAGGTTAGCTTCGATGTACTCACAGGGGTTGTCGTCTTCTTCGCCCTCAGGTGAGGAGATCTCAAAATCTGTCCCGTACAGGATACGATCCTGATATTTAATGAAAAAATCGCGGACTTTTTCGTGTGGTTGTCCCGTCAGATCACCAAAGCGGGCCGCAATCTCCACATA